>NZ_JBGNYC010000030.1:0-58584 GCF_051844275.1 Cellulosimicrobium sp. CpK407 | reverse complement strand
CACCACGAGCACGTGCTCGTGGCGCTCCGGGGCGCCGTCGGTCGCGGGGGCGGCGGGGGAGGTGCTCATCAGTCGTCTCCGGTGGTGTCGTCGGGGGTCTCGTCGGACTCGTCGTGCGTGCCTCCCGCGTCCTGGGAGCGTGCGGCGTCGAGCCGGGCCCGCGCACCGTCGAGCCACTCCTGGCAGCGCGCGGCCAGCGCCTCGCCGCGCTCCCAGAGCGCGAGCGAGGCCTCGAGGGGTTCGCCGCCGGCCTCGAGCCGCGCGACGACCTGCACGAGCTCGTCGCGCGCCTGCTCGTACGAGAGCGTCGCGACGTCGGTCGTGACAGCGTTGTCAAAGGAACTCACGGCAGTATTCAACCCCATCTGTGCGTCGTGGTCGGAACGGGCGTCCGGGAACCGGCCGCCGCGGGGCGCGGGAGGCGCCTCACGGCGCGCCCCGGGGGACGTCGGGCGAGGGCCCGCCGGTGTGCGGGGGGTCGCCGTCGTGCATGGCGGCCACCGCCGCGTCGAGCCCGCCACGTGCGAGCCGCACGCGGACCACGTCTCCCACCGCGACGTCGTCGGGGGAGCGGACCACGTGTCCGTCCGCCCGCTGCACGACGGCGTACCCCCGCTCGAGCGTCGACGCCGGCGACAGGGCGCGGACCTGGGCCTCCAACCGGCCCACCTCGCCCGAGGCGCGCACGAGCCGCGTGTCGAGAGCTCGTCGTGCGCGGTCGCGCAGCGCGGCCACGCGCTCGGCGTGGTCGGCGAGCATCGTGTGGGGCGCGGCCAGGACCGGGCGGGACCGGAGGCCGTCGAGCAGGGCCTGCTCGCGTGCCACGCGCCCCGCGATCGCCGTACGCAGCCGGTGGCGCCCCTGGGCCAGGCGGGCCCGCTCCTCCGCGACGTCCGGGACGACGCGCCGCGCGGCGGCCGTCGGCGTGGACGCGCGGTAGTCCGCCACGAGGTCGAGGAGCGGGCTGTCCGTCTCGTGCCCGATCGCGCTGACGAGCGGGGTCCGGCACGCCGCCGCGAGCCGGACGAGGGCCTCGTTCGAGAACGGCAGCAGGTCCTCCACCGCGCCGCCGCCGCGCGCGACGACGATCACCTCGACGTCCGGGTCGGCGTCCAGCGCGCGGATCGCGTCGCCCACCTGCTGGACGGCGTGCGCCCCCTGGACCGCGACCTCCCGGATCTCGAACCGGACCCGGGGCCAGCGGGCGCGCGCGTTGACCACCACGTCGTGCTCGGCCTTGGACTCCCGGCCGCACACCAGCCCGACGACCTTCGGCAGGAACGGCAGCGGCCGCTTGCGGTCGGCGTCGAACAGCCCCTCGGCGGCGAGGACGCGCTTGAGGTGCTCGATGCGCGCGAGCAGGTCGCCGACGCCCACCGGGCGGATCTCGCGCGCCTGGAGCTGGAGCGAGCCGCGTCGCGCCCAGAAGACCGGCTTGGCGTGCACGACGACGTGCGCGCCCTCCGCGAGCGGCGTGCCGTCCAGCACGCGCGTGGCCGCGGACACGGGCAGCGACATGTCCAGGTCCGTGTCGCGCAGCGTGAGGAAGGCGGTCGACGTCCCCGGCCTCCGGTTGAGCTGCACGACCTGGCCCTCGACCCACACAGGGGCCATCCGCTCCACGTACTGCTCGATCTTGCGGGCGAGGAGACGCACCGGCCACGGGTGCTCCGCGCTCGTCTCGAGCGCGCGCGCCGGGAGCGGGCCACGGTCCCCGGGCCGGGAGCCCCGCGCGGACGCGCCCGACCGGGGGACGTCGTCGGGCGGGGGGAGCGAGGCGGTCACGGGTCCAGCCTGCCGTACCCCACCCACGTCCACCCGGCGCGCCCACCGGTCGACGCGTGCGGCGCGGGGGACGCGCGGTCGCTCACGGGGCGAGCAGGTCGACCGTCACGAGCCGGTACCCCTGGGCGCGCAGGTCGTCGATGATGCCGGGCACGGCGTCGACCGTCGTGGCGTGGATGTCGTGCATGAGGACGACGCTCCCCGGCCGGGCGCCCTCGACGGCGCGCCGTCGGGTCTCGGCGGCGTCCTTGGTCTTCCAGTCGAGCGTGTCCAGGTTCCAGAGGATCACCTGCAGCCCCGTGCGGGTCGCGATCGACCGGACGCGGTCGTCGACGTCGCCGTAGGGCGGGCGCAAGAACGTCGGCGTCGCCCCGGACGCCGTGGTGATCGCCTCCTGGGTGCGCTCGAGCTCGGCGCGCACCTCGTCGTCGTCGAGCGTCGTGAGCTGGGGGTGGTCCCACGTGTGGTTCGCGAGCAGGTGCCCCGCGGCGGCCGTGTCCCGCACCACGTCGGGGCGCTTCTCGACGTTGGTCCCGACGAGGAAGAACGTCGCGGTGACGTGCTTCTCGGCGAGCGTCCGCAGCAGGCGCTCGGTGTCCGCGCCGGGCCCGTCGTCGAACGTCAGCGCGACGCACCGGTCGACCGCGCAGTCCACGCCCTGCGCGCGTCCCAGCTCGCGGCGCTGCTGCAGCGTCAGCGCCAGCCGGTCGCTCCACACCGCCTCCGTGGCGGCGAGCACGGCGTCCCGCTGTGCCACCGTCTCGGCGACGGGTGCGCCGCCCACCCCGGCGTCGAGCGTCGTGCCGGCGGCGGCGAGCGCGGTGTCGAGCGCCGTCCGGTGCGCCTCGTCCGAGACGAGCCCGGCCGACTCCGCGAGCACCGGTCGCCCCTCGGCGACCGCGCCCTCGAGCCCGTCGTACGCCCACTGCTGCCACGCCGTCGCGACGTCCTGCGTCGCCACGGCGACCGCGGACGTCGCGTCGTCGAGCGCCTCCGGCGACGGCGTGGATCCGGTGACGACCTCGGACCGCCGCTCCGGCAGGTCGCGGGGGAAGAACGGGTTCGGGCGCGAGAGCGCGTCGACCGTGCGGACCTCGACCGGGTACTCGACGGGCGTCCCGAGGAGAGCCGCGGCGTCCGGCAGCGCCGCCGCCAGCGGGTCCCGCACGGCGGCGTCCGCGACCTGGCCGTCGCTCTGCGTCAGCACGGCGCCGCCGACCACGTCCGCGACGGCGAGCGCGGCGAGGCGGGGCACGTACGCCGCCTCCGCCGCGGCACGGGCGGTCGCGGCGTCGTGCTCGGCCCGCTCGACGTCGGCGTGGTACCGGTCGACGGACGCGACCCACCGGTCGTGCTCCACGGACGCCGCGAGGACCAGCGCGCCTGCCACCACGACCGCGACGCCGGGCACGAGCCACCACCACGTGCGCCGCCTCCTCCGCCCGGGCTCGGCAGGTCCGGCGGGGTCGGTGGTTCCCGCGGACTCGCCCGGGTCGGCGGCGGCGGGAGTCTCGGGGTCGGTCGGGTCGAGGTCGTCGGCCATCCCTCGATCCTCACGGCCGCCCGGAGGTCCGGCGACCGGGAGGGCCGTCCCGCGCGGGTGAGATCCGTCTCGGCGCTCCGGCGTCCTCGCGCGGACGCGGGGGAGGGACGGTGGAGCACCGGCGGCGGTGCTGTGACGAGGGCGGGAGGAGTGCGGGCACGGGCGACGGGTGACGGGCCTCACCGGGGTCGGCGCGCGGGCGCTCGCCTAGACTCGAGGCGTGAGCGACCTTCCCGCCGGCTCGTCCGCGCACCCGTCCGACCGCCCCGCCGTCCTGTCGGAGGCGGTCCTGCCGAGCGTCGCGCCGCGCAAGCGCGTCCTGCTCGCCGCGCCCCGCGGCTACTGCGCGGGCGTGGACCGTGCCGTCGTCGCGGTCGAGAAGGCGCTCGAGCACTACGGCGCTCCGGTGTACGTGCGCAAGGAGATCGTGCACAACAAGTTCGTCGTCGAGACGCTGAGCGAGCGCGGCGCGGTCTTCGTCGACGAGACCGACGAGGTGCCGGAGGGCGCGCGCGTCGTGTTCTCGGCGCACGGCGTCTCGCCCGCGGTCAAGGCGGCCGCGGCGGCGCGCAACCTCGACACGATCGACGCCACGTGCCCGCTCGTGACCAAGGTCCACAAGGAGGCCGTGCGCTTCGCCAAGGACGACTACGACATCCTCCTCATCGGCCACACGGGGCACGAGGAGGTCGAGGGCACGGCCGGCGAGGCGCCCGACCACGTCCAGGTCGTCGACTCGCCCGACCACGTCGACGACGTCGTGGTCCGCGACCCCGACAAGGTCGTGTGGATCTCGCAGACCACGCTGTCGGTCGACGAGACCATGGAGACGGTCCGCCGGCTGCGGGAGAGGTTCCCGACGCTCCAGGACCCGCCGAGCGACGACATCTGCTACGCGACGCAGAACCGCCAGGTCGCGGTGAAGAAGCTCGCACCGGACGCCGACGTCGTCATCGTCGTCGGCTCGGCGAACTCGTCGAACTCGGTGCGCCTCGTCGAGGTCGCGCTCCAGGCGGGTGCCGGTGCGTCCTACCGCGTCGACCGGGCGAAGGAGATCGACCCCGCCTGGCTCGACGGCGCGACGACCGTCGGGGTGACGTCGGGCGCGTCGGTGCCCGAGATCCTCGTGGACGACGTGCTCGCATACCTCGCGGAGCGCGGGTTCGGCGAGGTCGAGGAGGTCCGCACCGCGACGGAGGACCTCATGTTCTCGCTGCCGCGCGAGCTGCGCGCGGACCTCACGTCGTCGGGGTCCGACGGCGGTCGTCCGGCCCGCGGGGGCCGCACCTCGCTCTCCGTCCAGCCCGTCTGACGGTCGGGTCGTCCGTGGCCGCCGGCTCCGGACGGGCGGTCAGGCGCTCGCCCCGCCGGCTGACGGCTCCCGGCGGGAGTCCTCACGGTCCTCAGGGCGCTCGTCGATCGCGACCACGGACTCGTTCACGGACGCGAGCAGCTCGGGCGCGCTCACGGCGCTGAGCCGCGGGTTCACCGTCGGCGGCGTCGTGAGGTCGTCGTCCACGACGTGCAGGTCCGCGAACCGGCGCGCGCTGACGAGCACGCGCGTCTCGAGCGAGCCGACCGTCCGGTTGTAGGAGTCCGCGGCGCTCTGGAGCTGGCGCCCGAGCTTCGCGAGGTGCGACCCCATGACGGCGAGGCGACCGTGCAGCTCCTTGCCGAGCGTGAGCACCTGCTGGGCGTTGGTGGCGAGCGCGTCCTGGCGCCACGCGTACGCGATGGTCCGCAGCATGGCGACCATCGTCATGGGCGTGGCGATGACGACGTTCTTCGACACCGCGTGCTCGAGGAGCGACGGGTCCTGCTCGACGGCCGCCGAGAGGAACGACTCCGCGGGCACGAACATGACGACGAACTCGGGCGCCGGGCCGAACTGGTCCCAGTAGCGCTTGGCCCCGAGGTCGTCGACGTGCTTGCGCATGTGGCGAGCGTGCGCGGCGAGCCGGTCGGCGCGCACCGCGGGGTCGGTGGCGCCCTGCGCGTCGAGATAGCCGAGGAACGCGACCTTGGCGTCGACGACGACCTGCTTGCCCCCGGCGAGGCGCACCACCATGTCGGGGCGCAGCGCGCCGTCGTCCGTCGCGACCTGGTCCTGCTCCACGAAGTCGACGTGGGGAAGCATGCCGGCCGCCTCGACCACGCGGCGGAGCTGCAGCTCGCCCCACGCGCCGCGCACCTGCGACGACCGCAGCGCGGTGACGAGCTGCGACGTCTCGGCGCGCAGCAGCTCCGACGCGTCGCGGACCCCCCGCACCTGCTCGGCGAGGCTGCCGTGCGCCGCGAGCCGCGCACGCTCGGCCTCCGCGACCTCGGCGCGCACCTTCTCGAGCGCACCCGCGAGCGGCTCCACGAGGTGGCGCACCGCCTCCTCGCGGCGCTCCAGCTCCGCCGCGCCCTGCTCCTGGCTCCGGCGCAGGCGCTCCTCCGCCTGGACGAGGAACTGCTCCGTGCCCGCGGCCAGCACCTTGCGCGAGAGCGCCTCGAACTGCGCCTCGAGCCGGCGGTGGTCGCCCTGGACCTCCTCGACGCGGCGCTCGGCCGCGGCCCGCAGCTCGGCGAGCTGCTGCTCGTGCGTCGCCCGCGCGAGGTCGAGGCGCTCGTCCGCGCTGCGCTGCGCCGCGCCGAGCTGGCGCACGAAGCCCTCGCGCTCGGCCTCGAGCCGCTCCGCCAGCCCCGCGCCGCGCGCGGCCTCCTGCTGCGCCTGGCCCAGGAGCTGGGTGAGGCGGCGGACCTCCGCCGCGGCGGCGTCGGGCGACGCGCGCCGCACGGTGAGGACGAGCGCGGCGCCGCCGACGAGCCCCAGCACGAGGCCGACCGCGAAGAGCAACCATCCCGAGGTGTCCATGGCGGCACCCTCCCACGGGGGACCGACACGACGGGTCCGACACGTCGCGCGCCCCGTCCCGGCGGACACCTCGTGACAAAAGGCACCGCCCGGCGTCGGGACCCTCCGCTACGTTGGCGGCATGGTCGATCCCACGCCCCTACCACCCGTCGCCCCGGCCGGCGTGCCCGGCGCCGTGCCCGGACCGGTGACCGGGCCCGTCCCCGGGACGCAGCCCGGACCCCCCACGCCGCCCGACCCGACCGCCGCGCTCTCCCTGCGCGGGCTCTGGAAGCGGTTCGGCGAGAAGATCGCGGTCGCCGGCATCGACCTGGACGTCCCCGCGGGCTCCTTCTACGGGCTCGTCGGGCCCAACGGCGCCGGCAAGACGACGACGCTCTCGATGGCGACCGGGCTCCTGCGCCCCGACGCGGGCTCCGCGCACGTGCACGGCACCGACCTCTGGGCCGACCCGGTCGCGGGCAAGCGGCAGCTCGGCGTCCTGCCCGACGGGGTCCGGCTGTTCGACCGGCTGACCGGTGCGCAGCTCGTCACGTACGCGGGCCTGCTGCGCGGCATGGACCGGGACACCGTGGCCGAGCGCACGGCGGAGCTCCTCGCCGCGCTCGACCTCGCGAAGGGCGCCACGACGTTCGTCGTCGACTACTCGGCCGGCATGACCAAGAAGATCGCGCTCGCGACCGCGCTCATCCACGCCCCCCGCACCCTCGTCCTCGACGAGCCGTTCGAGGCCGTCGACCCGGTCTCGGCCGCCAACATCCGCGACATCCTCGCGGGCTACGTCGCCAGCGGCGGGACCGTCGTCGTGTCCTCGCACGTCATGGACCTGGTGCAGCGCATGTGCGACCACGTCGCCGTCGTCGCGGGCGGCCACGTCCTCGCGGCGGGCACGGTCGACGCGGTGCGCGGCGACCAGAGCCTCGAGGACCGGTTCGTCGACCTCGTCGGCGGGCGGCAGAGCACGGAGGGCCTCGCGTGGTTGCGCAGTTCGTAAGGCTCAAGCTCACCCTGATGGGCAACACGTTCCGGCGGAGCGTGTGGCAGACCATCGGGTTCCTCGTCGCGGCGCTCTACGGGGTGTTCGTCGTAGGGCTGCTCGTCGTCGGGATGGTGGTCCTCGGCACGGACGACCCCGCGCTCGCCGGATCGATCATGATCCTCGTCGGGACGCTCGCCGTCCTCGGGTGGTGGGTGATCCCGCTCTTCGCGTTCGGCGTCGACGCCACCCTCGACCCGCAGCGCTTCGTCCTGTTCGGCATCCCGCAGCGCCGGCTCCTCGCCGGGCTCGCGGTCGCGGGCGTGGTGTCGGTCCCCGGGATCGTCACGGCCCTCGCCGCGCTCGGCGTCTCCTTCGCGTGGTGGCGCACGCCCCTCGCGGTGCTCGCCGCGCTGGTCGGCGCCGTCCTCGCGGTGGCGCTCTGCGTCGTCGGCTCGCGGGCGACGACGACGGCCCTCGCCCCGCTGCTCGAGTCGCGCCGCTACCGCGAGGTCGTGACGATCGCCGCGTTCGTGCCGCTCGTCCTCGTCGGCCCGGCCTTCGCCTGGGTCGGCTCGCAGCTCGGGGAGGGCCCCGTCGACGGCGACGCGGTGCGGGGCATGGTGACGCGCCTCGCCGAGATCGCGGCCTGGACGCCGTTCGGTGCCCCGTGGGGCCTGGGCGCCGCGGTGCACGACGGCGCGTGGGGCCTCGCGCTCGCGCGGCTCGTCGTCGCGCTGGCGACCCTCGCGGTGGCGTGGGTCGTGTGGGACAAGGCCCTCGCCCGTGCGCTCGTGACGCCGCCCACCTCCGGGTCGGGCGGGCGTGCCAAGGGGCTGGGCTTCTTCTCCCGGTTCCCCGCGACGCCGACGGGGGCGGTCGCGGCGCGCACCGCGACGTACTGGCTCCGCGACCCGCGCTACTCGGGGTCCATCGCGGTCGTCCCGCTCATCCCGGTCGTGCTGCTCGTGGTGGGCGGGGGGTCGGGCTCCGAGATCTTCCTCGCCCTCGCGCCGTTCACGGCATGGATCCTCGGCTTCTCGATCTCGGCCGACATCGCGTACGACCACACGGCGTTCGCGCTGCACGTGTCGACGGGAGTCTCCGGGCGCGCGGACAGATGGGGACGGGCCCTCCCGGTGCTGGTCGCGGGTGGCGTCGTGACGCTCGTCTTCGCGGTGGTCTCGGTCGCGGTAGCCGGACGCTGGGACGCGCTGCCGGCGTTGCTCGGCCTGACCGTCGGCACGCTCCTGGTCGCGACCGGCGTCTCGAGCGCGACGTCGGCCCGGCTGCTGTACCCGGTGCCGAAGCCCGGCGACAGCCCGTTCAAGCAGCCGCAGGGCGCCGCGATGGCGACGCTCGTCGCGCAGTCGGTCGCGATGCTGCTCGTGCTCGCGCTGTCGCTCCCGTTCCTCGTGCCCGGTCTCGTCGCGATCCTGGCCGACCTGCCGGTCGTGGGCTGGGTGACGCTCGTCGTGGGGGCCGCGGTCGGGGTCCTCGTGCTGCTCCTCGGCGTCCGCTGGGGCGCCCGTGCGTACGACCGGCGCGCGCCCGAGCTGCTGCAGAAGGTGATGTCCGCGGCCTGACCTCCGGGCCGGGGTCCGCGCACCGCGGCCCCGGCCCGTAGACTCGGGCGACGTGGCACTCACTATCGGCATCGTCGGCCTGCCCAACGTCGGCAAGTCCACCCTGTTCAACGCCCTGACGCGCAACCAGGTCCTCGCGGCGAACTACCCGTTCGCGACGATCGACCCGAACGTCGGCGTCGTCTCGCTCCCCGATCCGCGGCTCGACAAGCTCGCCGAGATCTTCGGCAGCCAGCGCATCCTGCCCGCGACCGTGTCGTTCGTCGACATCGCCGGGATCGTCAAGGGCGCGAGCGAGGGGGAGGGGCTCGGCAACAAGTTCCTCGCCAACATCCGCGAGGCCGACGCGATCTGCCAGGTGACCCGCGCTTTCGCCGACCCGGACGTCGTCCGCGTCGAGGGCTCGACGGACGCCGAGGGCGACATCGAGACCATCAGCACCGAGCTGATCCTGGCCGACCTCCAGACGCTCGAGAAGACGGTCCCTCGCCTCGAGAAGGAGGTGAAGATCAAGAAGGGCGACGCCGCCCTCCTCGACGCCGCGCAGAAGGCACAGGCCATCCTCGAGGCCGGCACGACGCTCTTCCAGGGCGCGGCCGCCGCCGGGCTCGACCTCGCCGACGTCGCGAGCCTCCAGCTCCTCACGGCCAAGCCGTTCATCTACGTCTTCAACACCGACGACGCCGGTCTCGCGGACGACGACCTCCAGGACCGCCTGCGCGCGCTCGTCGCACCCGCCCAGGCGATCTTCCTCGACGCGAAGTTCGAGTCCGAGCTCGTCGAGCTCGAGCCGGACGAGGCGAAGGAGATGCTCGCCGAGTCGGGGCAGGACGAGGCCGGGCTCGACCAGCTCGCGCGCGTCGGGTTCGACACCCTCGGGCTGCAGACCTACCTCACCGCAGGCCCCAAGGAGGCGCGAGCCTGGACCATCCGCAAGGGCTGGACCGCGCCGCAGGCCGCGGGCGTCATCCACACCGACTTCGAGCGCGGCTTCATCAAGGCCGAGGTCGTCTCGTTCGACGACCTCGTCGCGACGGGGTCCGTCGCCGCCGCGCGCGCCGCGGGCAAGGCGCGCGTCGAGGGCAAGGACTACGTCATGGTCGACGGAGACGTCGTGGAGTTCCGCTTCAACGTCTGACCCTGAACGGTCGTGAGCGAGCGGAGCGAGACGAGACGCGCACGTCGGCTCACCCGGTCAGCCGATGCCTTCGACGATACGGAAGTCGCGCTGGAAGCCTGGAGGGAGGGCCGCCAGCGCGTCCTGGTACGTCTCGCTCTCGTAGGCCGCGGGTCGCCTGTCCGAAGCTGTCGAACTCGATCAGGACGACGCGTTCGGCGATTCCGGCCTCGTGGGCGACGACTCGACCGAAGTTCGACAGGACGCGCCCGCCTCCGGCCCGGACGGCCAGACCAGCCAGCCCGTTGTAGCGAGTCAGCCGTTCGCGGTCGGAGATGGCGGGGTAGACGCTGACCCAGTAACCCTTGGTCATGGACGCTCCGGTGTTGAGAGAGGTGGATCTGGCAGACGAGCTGGTGCGGACGGGCGTCGGCGTGCGAGAGCGAGGCAGGTCAGCGTGGTGACCACCATGATGCCGATGCCCACCAGCGCCGCGGTGGTGTAGGCGTTCTCGTCGGGGACGAGAGCGCCGGGGTCGGTGCCCACGCTGAGGACCAGGCCGCCGAGGGCGCTGCCCAGGGAGTATCCGGCGCTGCGGACGACGTAGTTGACGCTCATGGCGCTCGACGTCTCGCTGCGAGGCGTGACAGCCAGGATGACGCCCGGCATCGCGGCCGAGAATCCGCCGACGCCGAGGCCGAGCACCCCCATGGCTGCGAACAGCTCGGCCGGGTCCGACCGGGCGGCCCCGAACAGGGCGAACCCGCCGCAGACGACGAGGGCGCTGCCGGCCAGGAGAACGGGGTCGGCGACCCGCCTCCGGAGCCGGGGGATGACCTTGCCCGCGACGAACCCCAGTGCCGAGAACGGGACGACGACCAGCCCGGCGACGAAGGGCGTCAGCGCGAAGCCGTAGCCGGCACCGGGCGGCGTCTGCGCGTACCGGGCGACGAGGGTGAGCAGGAGGTGCATGCCGACTCCGCCGACGAACATGGCGAGGTTCGCCCCCGCGACCGCAGGCTGCCCGAGGCTGCGCCGTCCTTCCGATCGTTAACCCAGGACGCAGGGGACGTTGCTCGACCCGTCGTTGTTCGAGGTCGGGCCGGCTGCGAGGCTCGAGACGTACCGAGCAGCCACCAGGCAAGGAGAACTGAGATGACCTCGACGACCCCCCTCGCGACACCCCGGATGTCGAACCCGGCCACGCTCCTCGACGGCGCCTCGGGTGCGATCTTCGCGCTCATGAAGGCAGCCCGCCAGACGGACCTGCCGCACTCGACGCTCGAGCTGGTGCACCTCCGGGTCAGTCAGATCAACGGTTGCAGCGTCTGCGTCGACTCGGGCGTGCGGTCGGCGAAGCAGGCGGGCGAGACCGACGAGCGCCTCCACGCGGTGGTCGCGTGGCGCGAGACGCCGTACTTCACCGACGAGGAGCGCGCCGCGCTCGCGCTGGCGGAGAGCGTCACCCGGCTGGCCGACCGCCCGGACCCCGTCCCGGACGACGTGTGGGACGAGGCGGCGAGCTTCTTCGACGAGCGCCAGCTGGCGGCCCTGGTCCTCTACGTCGCGACGACCAACCTGTTCAACCGGCTCAACGCCACGACGCGTCAGCTCGCCGGCGCTTCCTGGGGCTGAGCGCTCCCGACCCGATCAGACGACCTGCCCCGACACTCGAGAGGCACGACGATGGCAGCTGTGCGAGACCAGAGATCCGTGAACGGCGACGAGGCGTCCGCAGGGAAGGAGATCGATGCGATCGTCGCCCACGCCGGCGGGTGGCGTGCGGAGACGCTCGCGCGTGTCCGTCGGGTGATCCTCGACGCCGACCCGGGGATCGTGGAGGAGATCAAGTGGCGCAAGCCCTCGAAGCCGGAGGGCGTCCCCACGTGGGTGTGCCAGGGGAACGTCTGCATGGCGGACCTCCTGAAGCGAGCCGTGCGGCTGACCTTTCCCGCGGGGGCCCGGCTGGACGACCCGGCTCGCCTCTTCAACGCCCGGCTGGACGGCGCCACGGTCCGGGCGATCGACCTCGTCGAGGACGCGGAGATCGACGACGACGCGCTCCGCGAGCTCGTGCGTCGCGCGGTCGCCGAGAACCGGCGAGGGTGATCCAGAGCCTCAGGGCACACCTCTGGTGAAGTACTTGAATGATCGTTGAGTACATGATTCCATGGCAAGCATGAGCTCGTCTCGTGCAGACACCCGTTCCCGAGCTGGAGGCATCGTGTCGACACCGGAGGACACCAGCGGTTCGTGGCCGTCGACAGCGGCGGAGGCCCTCGCCGCGGCCGACCAGGTCGGTCGCCGGATCCGCTCGCGCCGGCGGTGGTACGTCGTCGGCGCGCTCGTCATGGCGACCACCCTGACCGCGTTCACCGTCGCGCTGGCGTCGTGGCCGGAGCGTCTGGCCGAGGTGATCGTCCCCGGCCTCGTCGTCGTCGGCGCGACCCTCGCCCTCCTCGCGTGGTGCGGACGGACCGTCCCGGCCGCCGCCACGGCGGCGACGCAGCGCGTGCTCTTCCTCGGCGCCCTGCTCCTCGTCGTCGCGCTGCTCGTGATCCGGCTGGTCCTCCCCGAGGGCTTCTCCGGATGGGTCCTGCTCGTCGGTCTGCTGCCCGGCCTGCCCTTCCTCGAACTCGCACGGCGGGTGAGCCGAGCGTGACGCACCCGCGTCATCGCCTCGACGACCTCATCCACTCGCCGGTCCGGCTCTCGGTCATGGCCGCGCTCCGCGCCGCGGACGCCGTCCACTTCGGGCTGCTCCGGGACACGCTGGAGGTCAGCGACTCCCTGCTGTCCAAGCACCTCGCCGCGCTGGAGTCGGCCGGCTACATCGAGGTCACGAAGGGCTATGCCGGACGTCGGCCCCGCACGTGGTACTCCCTCTCGTCGGAGGGCCGGGCCGCGTTCGACGCGTACGTCGTGGCGCTGCGCGAGATCGTCGACGCGTCCGACCCCTCGGACCCGCTTCCTCGTTCCCCGGCGTGAGGCGGCGCATGCCTGTCGTGCCCCGGACCGCGGAGCGCCCCGTCGTCGCCCAGCGCGGCGGTCCGTCGTGCGCGGCGCTGCGGGCGATGCGCTCCGGCCGATCCGAAGACCGGTGAACGCCCGCCGCATCGTGAGACGCGGCGGGCGTCGTCGCCTCGCTCGGCGGCGCGTTTCACGCGTGTTTCTCTGCCGTCTCGGGGTGGCGACGCGCCCGTACCAGCCAGTATCAACTCGATAACGATCGACCGCAGCAACCGGGCAAGGGGGAGAAGCGTCGCAACTTGCTGGGTAGCGTTGCCTCAAACCGTGGTGGGCATTCCCGTCCACGCGCACCGACACCAACCGGGCGCGCGGGAGACGGGGCGGCCGGGGGGCGAACGACGCCCGTCCGTCCGCGCCCACCATCCCTTGGAGGAGGAACATTGAAGATCAGGCGCACGAGTGCCGCCCTTGCGGTGACGGTCACCGGGGCACTGCTGTTCTCGGCGTGCAGCGGCACGTCGGGTGACGGCAACACCGAGACCGACGACTCCGGCATCAACACCGAGTCCGCCGTCACCGTCGCGTGGGAGGCGCCCCTCAACGAGCTCAATCTGAGCTCCGCGAACGGCAACGCGACGCAGAACGCGGTCATCAACTACATGCTCAACGCGGGCTTCAACTACTACGACGCCGACCTGAACCTCGTCCAGGACGAGTCGTTCGGCACGTACAAGAAGGTGTCCGACGACCCGCTGACGATCGAGTACACCGTCGGGGACGACACGAAGTGGTCTGACGGCACCCCGTTCGACGCGACCGACATCCTCCTCGAGTGGGCCGGTTCCGGGACCAACCTCAACACGGTCCAGGCGGAGACCGACGAAGAGGGCAACGTCACCAACCAGGACGCGGTGGACGCCGGTGTCTACTTCGACGGCAGCTCGCCGGGCGTGGCGCTCATCCAGGACACCCCGACGATCAGCGACGACGGCAAGACCATCACGATGGTCTACTCGAAGCCGTTCGGTGACTGGGAGCTGAACTTCACCAACCAGTTCGTCCCGGCGCACGTCGTCGGCCAGAAGGCCCTCGGCATCGAGGACGCGCAGGAGGCCAAGGACGCCGTCCGCGACGCCATCGTCAACAACGACGTCGCCGCGCTGTCGAAGATCTCGGCGTTCTGGAACTCGGGCTTCGAGTTCGTCAAGATGCCGGACGACCCGGCGCTGACGGTCTCGACGGGCCCGTACACGCTCGACGCGTACGAGGAGAACCAGTTCCTCACGCTCAAGGCGAACCCCGACTTCGCGGGCCAGAACAAGGCCTCGATCGACACGGTCACGGTCCGCTACATCGACGACCCGATGGCCCAGGTCCAGGCGCTGCAGAACGGTGAGGTCGACCTCATCGGCCCGCAGGCGTCCGCCGACGTCCGCACGGCGCTCGAGGCGCTCGACGGCATCGAGACCCGCTCGGGCATCGAGGGCACGTACGAGCACGTCGACCTGGTCTTCCAGAACGGTGGTCCGTTCGACCCGGCGACCTACGGTGGCGACGCGGAGAAGGCCAAGGCCGTCCGCCAGGCGTTCCTGCTGACGATCCCGCGCCAGACGATCGTCGACAACCTCATCAAGCCGCTCAACCCGGACGCCGAGGTGCGCAACTCGAACATCCTCATCCCGGGCTCGCCGAACTACGACCAGATGGTCCAGGAGAACGGCTCGGCCGAGTACCCCGACGCCGGTGACGTCGAGAAGGCGAAGGAGCTCCTCGCCCAGGCGGGCGTCCAGACGCCGATCAACGTGCGCTTCGCGTACAACAACGAGAACACGCGCCGCGTGAACGAGCTCGCGCTCATCCAGGACACGGCGACCCAGGCCGGGTTCACGATCGTCGACACGGGCCGCCCGGCCGCCGAGTGGGGCACGCTGCTCCAGTCCGGCCAGGACCAGTACGACGCCTCGCTCTTCGGCTGGCAGTCGACCTCGACCGCCGTCACCGAGTCGGACGCCAACTTCCGCTGGTCGCCGACGCCGGGCATCAACAACTACGGCCAGTACAACAACCCGGCCGTGGACGCCGCGCTGGACAAGCTCCAGGTCTCGACCGACCCCGAGGAGCAGTTCCAGCTCCAGCTCGAGGTCGAGAAGAACCTGTGGGCGGACGCCTTCGGTGTGACGATCTTCCAGTTCCCGGCCATCCAGGGCTGGAACGACGGCCTGAAGGGTGTCGAGCCGATCACGATCAGCCCGACCATCTTCCACGGCTTCTGGAACTGGTCGTTCGAGGGCTGACAGCCCTGACCGCCTGACGTGGCCCGTCGTCGTCCGCGAGGACGACGGCGGGCCCGTCCGGACGTGAGAGACCGGGGGTCTCGACGGCCCGCCCGTCGAGGCCCCCGGTCCTCGCGTGCTCCCGTCCCCGACGTCCTGACACCGCGGCGTCCCGTGCCCCTCGGTTCACGATCACGCGAGACCCACGCGTAGAATCGACCGGCCCCAGACCCGGGGTCCCTACCGACCAGCGAGGTAAGACCTCCGATGTTCTCCTTCATCTCGCGGCGTGTGCTGGCAGGGTTGGCGACCCTCCTCGTGTCCACGTTCGCGATGTTCCTGCTCGTCAGCGCCGCGATCCGGCCGTACATCTTCATGGATCTCGAGGGCAGCACCAACCCCAACAAGGCGCAGCTGATCGAACAGCGCACGATCGACCTCGACCTGCACACGAACGTCGTCATCCGCTACTTCAAGTGGCTCGGCGACTTCGTGCAGGGGGATCTCGGCGTCGCGTGGCGCTCCGGCCAGCAGGTCACGGCCCTGCTCCAGGGCGCCGTGATCTCGACCATCCAGCTCGTCGCCGCAGCAACGGTGCTCGCGGTCGTCTTCGGCGTCATGGTCGGCATCGTCAGCGCGCTGCGTCAGTACAGCACCTTCGACTACCTGACGATCTTCGTCTCGTTCGTCCTGTACTCGCTCCCGGCCTTCTGGGTCGCCGTCCTGCTCAAGCAGTGGGGCGCGATCGGCTTCAACGACTTCCTCCGGGACCCCAACCTCTCGATCCTCGCGATCGCCGTGGTCGGCGTGATCATCGGTCTGCTGTGGTCGCTCGCGTTCGGGGGGACCGCACGACGCCGTGCGACGGTCTTCGGCATGGGCTTCGCCGCGAGCGCGCTCGCGCTGCTCTACCTCCAGCTCTCGGGCTGGTGGGCCGAGCCGAACCTCGGTCCCGTGATCATCGTCGTCACCGGCACCGCCCTCGCGTTCGCGATCACCGCGCTCGTCTCGGGCCTGCAGAACCGTCGCGCGCTCTACGCCGCTCTCACCACGGTCGTCGTCGGGGTCGTCGTCTACTTCCCGATCCAGTCCGTGCTCCGCCAGGTCGACAACTGGTGGCTCGTCCTCGTCCTCGCCGTCGTCACGGTCGCCGTCGGCATCGGGATCGGGTTCGCGTGGGGCGGCCCGGACAAGGGCGTGTCGGCGCGTGCTGCGGCGATCACGGCGTTCCTCGTGGGGTCGATGATCTTCGTCGACAAGGTGATGTCCGTGTGGCCCGCCTACTTCGCCGCCCCGGCGATCAACGGCCGTCCCATCCCGACGATCGGCAACAGCACGCCGAACCTCGGCGGCAACTTCTGGGTGCAGGTCCTGGACCAGTACACGCACCTGCTGCTCCCGACGATCGCGCTCGTGCTCATCCAGTTCGCCGGCTACACGCGGTACTCGCGCGCGAGCATGCTCGAGGTGATGAGCCAGGACTACATCCGCACGGCGCGCGCCAAGGGCCTGCCCGAGCGGACCGTCGTCATGCGGCACGGGTTCCGCAACACGCTCATCCCGCTCGCGACGATCGTCCCGATCGACGTCATCACGCTGCTGGGCGGCGCGATCATCACCGAGAAGGTCTTCGGCCGGCCCGGCATGGGCCTGCTCTTCCTGAACTCGCTGCAACGAGGCGAGATCGATCCCGTCATGGCCTATCTCGTCATCGTCGCGGCCCTCGCCATCATCGCCAACATCGTGGCTGACCTCATCTACGCAGCCCTCGACCCGCGGATCCGGGTGAACGCATGAGCAACACACCGAACGACGCGTCGCAGAGCGGCGCGCTCGAGAACCAGATCGAGCTGCTCGAGGTGGAGGGCCTGTCGCAGGGCCAGATCGTCCGGCGGCGCTTCTTCCACCACAAGGGCGCGGTCGTCGCGCTCGTCGTCCTCGTCGGCATCGTGCTGCTCGCGGTGACGTCGATCGGCGTCGCGGGCTGGAACGGCTGGTACGCCTACAAGGCGACCGGCCAGGGCTCGACGTACCCGCTCGTCAACGGCGGTGCGCCGTCGGCCGAGCACATCTTCGGCCAGGACGAGGCGGGCCGCGACGTGTTCGCGCGCGTCATGCTGGGTACCCAGACGTCGCTCCTCGTGGTGCTCTCCGTCGGCGTCATCTCGACCGTGGCGGGCATCCTCTTCGGGGCGCTCTCCGGGTTCTTCCGCGGCCGCGTGGACTCCTGGCTCATGCGGTTCACCGACCTCATCATCACGATGCCCGTCATCGTCATCGGCGCGGTGCTCGCCCTGCTCTCCGGGGGGAGCAACCCGCTCATCCTGGGTGCGTTCCTCGGTCTGGTGCTGTGGCCGCCGCTCGCGCGTCTGGTGCGCGGCGAGTTCCTCTCGCTGCGCGAGCGCGAGTTCGTCGACGCCGCGCGCGTCGCGGGGGCGAGCAGCAGCCGGATCATCTTCAAGCACATGCTGCCCAACGCCGTCGGCGTGATCATCGTCAACGTGACGCTGCTCATGAGCTCGGCGATCCTCCTGGAGACGGCGCTCAGCTACCTGGGCGTCGGCATCCAGAACCCGGCGACCTCGCTCGGCAAGCTCATCAGCGACTACCAGGAGGCGTTCGCGACGCGTCCGTGGCTGTTCTGGTGGCCGGGCCTGTTCATCGTCGCGATCGCGCTGTGCGTCAACTTCATCGGCGACGGCCTGCGCGACGCGTTCGACCCGCGCCAGAAGCGCATCCCGTCGGAGCGCAAGATGGCTCGTGCGCAGCGCGTCGCGCGTCCGACCGCCACCGCCACGCCGGGCGCGACCGGTGAGGCCGGGGCGAGCTGATGACCGCCGTCGTCGCCGCCCGCCCGAGAGGTCGTGGACCTCTCGGGCAGGGCGGCGCGCCGCGGTCAGGCGGTGAGCACCACGACCGTCCCCGCGACGAGCGCGCACAGAACGGCGAGCTGCACGACGTGCCACGTCGTGCGCGCGCCGGGTGCGCCCGGCACCGCACGGTCGAGGTGGCCGGCGGCCACGAGCAGGCCGTGCCGCTGCGTCACGGCCTCGGCGACCGTCTCGGCGTTCGTGCCGGTGACCACCCGCTCGCGGTCCACGGGGTGTCTCCGAGAACTGCGCAGCCAGCGGGCCGACCCGCTCGAGCGGGGCGCCGCCCAGGCGGTCACGCGACCGCCGGTGTAGCGCACCTCGAGCGAGTAGCGGGTCTCGACGCCCTCGTACGCGGTCCACGGCACGTGGACGGTGCGGGTGACGTTGCGGACCTCGACCCCGCCGTCGGACACCTCGACGGCGGGACGCCAGAACAGCATCCAGACGAGGTACGTCACGAGCGCGGCGGGCACGAGAGCCCCCACGACCGCGCCGACGTCCCCCGTCAGGGCCGTGCTCACGCCCAGCGCGACGGCGACGGCGCCCGTCGCCACCGTGAGGACTCGGCCGTACGTCGAACGGAAGACCAGCGTGGGACCCATGCGCCCATGCTCGCAGAGTCGCGGCGCCACGAGCGCCGGCTCCAGCAGGAAGGACACTGATCAGCGTGGCCATCGAGACGTCTCCCGCGGCCCCGGCCGCGCGCCAGGGCAGCCCCGTGCTGACCGTGCGCAACCTCGGCGTGGACTTCTACGTCGACAAGGCCTGGTACCCCGCGGCCACGGACGTGAGCTACGACCTCCACTCCGGTGAGGTCCTCGCGATCGTCGGCGAGTCCGGCTCGGGCAAGTCCCAGTCGTCGCTCGCGCTGCTGGGCCTGCTCCCGCCGAACGGTCGCGCGCGCGGTTCCGCCAAGCTCGGCGACCGCGAGCTCATCGGCATGTCGCACGGCTCGCTGCGGCACGTCCGCGGCAAGGAGATCTCCATGATCTTCCAGGAGCCGATGACGGCGCTGAACCCCGTGTACACGGTGGGCTTCCAGATCGTCGAGACCATCCGGACGCACTTCAACGTCGGCCCGGCCGACGCGAAGAAGCGAGCGATCGAGCTCTTGCGGCTCGTGGAGATCCCGGAGCCCGAGCGTCGCTTCGACGCCTACCCGCACCAGCTCTCCGGCGGCCAGCGCCAGCGCGCGATGATCGCCCAGGCGCTCGCGTGCGACCCCAAGCTGCTCGTCGCCGACGAGCCGACCACGGCGCTCGACGTCACGGTCCAGGCCGAGATCCTCAAGCTCCTGCGCGACCTGCGCTACCGCGTCGACGCGGCGATCATCCTCATCACGCACGACATGGGCGTGGTCGCGGACATGGCCGACTCGATCATGGTCATGAAGGACGGCCAGGTCGTCGAGCGCGGGACGTCGGCGGAGATCTTCGGCAGCCCGCAGCACCCCTACACGGTGCGTCTCCTCGAGGCGGTCCCGCACCTCGGCTCGAAGCGCGACACGACCACGGTCACGGACCGCGTGCCGTCCGGTGCGGCGACGCAGGACCGCGCGCTCGTCCTCGACGCGCAGGACATGGTCATCGAGTACCCGGGGCGTCGCCGCCAGGCGGCGTTCCGCGCCGTCGACGAGGTCTCGCTGCAGATCCACCAGGGCGAGGTCGTCGGGCTGGTCGGCGAGTCGGGCTCGGGCAAGACGACGATCGGCCGTGCGGCCGTGGGACTCCTGCCCGTCACGGGCGGGTCGCTCCGGATCGTCGGCAGGGACATGGTCGGCGCCAAGCCCAAGGACCTCAAGCCGCTGCGCACCGAGGTGGGCATCGTCTTCCAGGACCCGGGGTCGTCGCTCAACCCGCGTCTGCCGATCGGCGAGTCGATCGGCGAGCCGCTCATGCTCCACCGCGGGGTGAAGGGCAAGGAGCTCAGCCGCGAGGTCGAGCGCCTGCTCGACCAGGTCGAGCTCCCGCGCGCGATGCGCAACCGCTACCCGCACGAGCTCTCGGGCGGTCAGCGCCAGCGCGTCGGCATCGCGCGCGCGCTCTCGCTCGAGCCCAAGCTGCTGGTGGCGGACGAGCCGACGTCGGCGCTCGACGTGTCGGTGCAGGCCAAGGTCCTCGACCTGTTCACGGACCTGCAGCGCGAGCACGGCTTCGCGTGCCTGTTCATCTCGCACGACCTCGCGGTCGTCGAGCTCCTGTCCGACCGTATCGCCGTCATGCACAAGGGCAAGCTCGTCGAGGTGGGCGAGACGTCGCAGATCGTGCACGCCCCGAAGCACCCGTACACGCAGCGGCTCCTCGCCGCGGTGCCCGTGCCGGACCCGGCGGCGCAGCGCGAGCGCCGTGCGGCCCGGGACGCGCTGCTCGAGGCCGCGGCGCGCGACATCGCGAACGACGAGCTGTCGTCGCTGGTGGACGAGGAGCGCTCGCTCGCCGAGGCGCGCGACGACATCGACCACGAGCGCAGCGCACCCCCCACGGCGGGCGCGGGGTTCTGACGGCGCGACCCACCTCCGGTGGCGCGGCGGACGCCGCGCGGCCGACGACACCGACGCCCCGGCGCGGCCACGTTCGTGGCCCGCGCCGGGGCGTTCCGGTTGCCGGGCGCGGGGTGCGCGGCAAGCCTGGGACGCATGACACCAGCGGAGGACGACGTCCCCGGGACGCCGAGCGCGGACCGGCCCGGGCCGGGTGACGCGGGCGCCCCCGCCCGCGGGGCCACGGCCGCCGACGACCTCGACAGCCCGCGGACCGGACGTCCGGACCCCCGGGTCTTCTACCCGGCGGCCGGCCTCATCCTGCTGTTCGTGCTGGCGACCATCCTGTTCACCGACACGGTGACGGCGCTCATGAACACGCTCCAGCGCGACGTCATCGGCGTCTTCGGCTGGTACTACGTGATCGTCGTCGCCGGGTTCGTCGTGTTCTCGCTCTGGATGGGCATGAGCCGCTTCGGCGACATCGTGCTCGGCAAGGACGAGGACGAGCCCCTGTTCCGGCTGCCCGTCTGGTTCGCGATGCTCTTCGCGACGGGCATGGGGATCGGGCTCGTGTACTGGGGGGTGGCGGAGCCCCTGTCGCACTACGTGAGCCCCAAGCCGGGCGTCGAGGGGAGCGACCCGGCGCTCGCCCAGGCCGCCATGGGGCAGAGCTACCTCCACTGGGGCGTCCACGCGTGGGCGATCTACGTCGTCGCGGGCCTCGCGCTCGCGTACGCGATCCACCGCAAGGGCCGGCCGGTGTCGATCCGGTGGGCCCTCGAGCCGCTGTTCGGCGACCGGGTCCGGGGCCGGCTCGGGGACGTCATCGACGTCGTCGCGATCATCGGCACGGTCTTCGGCGTGGCGACGTCGCTGGGCTTCGGCGTCCTCCAGATCGCGGCCGGGCTCGGCTACCTCGACGTGGTGCAGCCGAGCACGGCGCTCGAGATCGGGCTCATCGCGGCGATCTCCGCGCTCGCGACGATCTCGGTCGTGTCGGGGCTGGGCAAGGGGATCAAGTGGCTGTCCAACGGCAACATGATCCTGGCCGGGGTCGTCCTGGTCCTGGTGCTGGCCCTCGGGCCGACCCTCTTCCTCCTGCGCGAGTGGGTCCAGTCGCTCGGCTACTACGTCCAGAACATCGTGCGGCTGTCCTTCGACACCACGGCCTTCCAGGGCGAGGCCGGGCTCGAGTGGCAGTCGTCGTGGACGATCTTCTACTGGGGCTGGTGGATCTCCTGGGCGCCGTTCGTCGGCGTCTTCATCGCCCGGATCTCGCGCGGGCGGACCGTGCGGGAGTTCGTCCTCGGGACGCTCCTCGTGCCGACGGTCGTCACGACCCTGTGGTTCTCCGTCTTCGGCGGGTCGGCCCTCTACCGCGAGCTGACGGAGCCGGGGAGCATGCTCGTCGACGGCGAGGTCGACACCGACACGACGCTGTTCCAGCTCTTCGACGGGCTGCCTCTCGGCAACGTCCTCTCGGTGGTGGGTATCCTCCTGATCGTCGTGTTCTTCGTGACGTCGTCGGACTCCGGCTCGCTCGTCGTGGACATGCTCGCGAGCGGGGGCAACCCGAACCCGCCCACGTGGAGCCGCATCTTCTGGGCCGGCGTCTCGGGCCTGCTGGCCATCGCGCTCCTCCTCGCCGGTGGGCTGCAGGCGCTCCAGACCGCGGCGATCCTCATCGCGCTGCCGTTCTCGGTCGTCATGATCGGGATGGCCGTCTCGACCGTCCGCGCCCTGCGCGCGGAGCACGCCGCGATCCTGCGCGCCGAGCGGAGGGCGGCGCGCGCGGCGCTGACGGAGCACGTGACCACGCGCGTCTCGGAGAGCATCTCGGAGCAGTGGGAGGAGCTCTACCCCGACCGGCCGGAGCGGTGGCGCGCGCTGACCCGGCGCCCGCGCAAGGGTTCGCCGCCGTGACGTCTCTGCCCGGTCGACGGGTCGCGGAGCGACGGTGCGGCGCCGGGGTGACGTGGGTCATGGTGGCGGGGAGCGCGACCCGGTAGGATAGCCGTGCCCGGGTGACGGCCCGTGCTCCGTGATGCCGCGGCGGGCTGCTCCCGCGCCGTGCGCGCAGAGGTGGCCGGCCGTCGTCGCCCCTCGAACCCCACGAAATGAGAACCGTAGATGTCTGTGCGCTCCGACCTGCGCAACGTGGCGATCGTCGCCCACGTCGACCACGGCAAGACCACGCTCGTCGACGCGATGCTGCGCCAGTCCGGCGCCTTCTCCGCGCACCAGCACGTGGACGACCGCGTCATGGACTCCGGTGACCTCGAGCGCGAGAAGGGCATCACGATCCTCGCGAAGAACACCGCGGTCCGCTACGCCGGCCCGGCCGCCGCCGCGGTGGGGGAGCCCGACGGCATCACGATCAACGTCATCGACACCCCCGGTCACGCCGACTTCGGCGGCGAGGTCGAGCGCGGCCTGTCGATGGTCGACGGCGTCGTCCTCCTCGTCGACGCGAGCGAGGGCCCGCTCCCGCAGACCCGGTTCGTGCTGCGCAAGGCGCTCGCCGCGAAGCTCCCCGTGATCATCGTGGTCAACAAGGTCGACCGTCCGGACTCGCGCATCACCGAGGTCGTCGCCGAGGCGACGGACCTGCTGCTCGGCCTCGCGTCCGACCTCGCGGACGAGGTCCCCGACCTCGACCTCGACGCCATCCTGGACGTCCCGGTCGTCTACGCGTCGGCCAAGGCCGGCCGTGCGTCGCTCGACCAGCCCGTGGACGGCCAGCTCCCCTCGAACGAGGACCTCGAGCCGCTCTTCACGACCATCCTCGAGAAGATCCCCGCGCCGACGTACGACGAGGGCGCGCCGCTCCAGGCGCACGTCACGAACCTCGACGCGTCGCCGTTCCTCGGCCGCCTCGCGCTGCTGCGCATCTTCAACGGCGAGCTCCGCAAGGGGCAGGTCGTCGCGTGGGCCCGGCACGACGGCACGCTCCAGAACGTCAAGATCACCGAGCTCCTCGAGACCAAGGCCCTCGACCGCGTCCCGACCGAGTCGGCCGCGCCCGGCGACATCGTCGCCGTCGCGGGCATCGCGGACATCACGATCGGCGAGACCCTCACCGACCCCGAGGACCCGCGCCCGCTGCCGCTCATCACGGTCGACGACCCGGCGATCTCGATGACCATCGGGATCAACACCTCGCCGCTCGCGGGCAAGGGCGGCAAGGGCCACAAGGTCACGGCGCGCCAGGTCAAGGACCGCCTCGACTCCGAGCTCGTCGGCAACGTGTCGCTGCGCGTCCTGCCGACCGAGCGTCCCGACGCGTGGGAGGTCCAGGGCCGCGGCGAGCTCGCGCTGGCGATCCTCGTCGAGCAGATGCGCCGCGAGGGCTTCGAGCTCACGGTCGGCAAGCCGCAGGTCGTCACGCGCACGATCGACGGCAAGACGCACGAGCCGATGGAGCGCATGACGATCGACGTCCCCGAGGAGTACCTCGGCAACGTCACGCAGCTCCTCGCGCAGCGCAAGGGCCGCATGGAGACCATGTCCAACCACGGCACGGGCTGGAT
Organism: Cellulosimicrobium sp. CpK407; assembly: GCF_051844275.1. NCBI lineage: Bacteria > Bacillati > Actinomycetota > Actinomycetes > Micrococcales > Promicromonosporaceae > Cellulosimicrobium > Cellulosimicrobium sp. CpK407. The sequence continues at coordinate 34,589 of NZ_JBGNYC010000030.1, read as the reverse complement.
CCGCATGGAGTTCATGGTCCCGGCCCGCGGGCTCATCGGCTTCCGCACGCGCTTCCTCACGGAGACGCGCGGCACGGGCATCGCGGCCTCGATCTCCGAGGGCTACGAGCCGTGGGCCGGGCACATCGAGACCCGCACGACGGGCTCGCTCGTGGCCGACCGCGCCGGCAAGGTGACGCCGTTCGCCATGATCAACCTCCAGGAGCGCGGCTCGTTCTTCGTCGACCCCACGCAGGAGGTCTACGAGGGCATGATCGTCGGCGAGAACTCGCGCAACGAGGACATGGACGTGAACATCACCAAGGAGAAGAAGCTCACGAACATGCGGTCCTCGACGGCCGACAACTTCGAGAACCTCGTCCCCCCGCGCCACCTCACGCTCGAGGAGTCGCTCGAGTTCGCGCGCGAGGACGAGTGCGTCGAGGTCACGCCCGAGGTCGTGCGCATCCGCAAGGTGATCCTCGACCAGACCGAGCGCGCCCGCGCGGTCTCGCGCGCCAAGCGCGCCTGACGTCGCCGCACGGGTGACCGTCCCCCCGGTCCCGCAGGCCGCCGTCGTGCCCGACGGCGGCCTGCTGGCCGTGCACGCCCACCCCGACGACGAGACGCTCGCCACGGGCGCGCTCCTCGCGACGTGGGCGCGCGCCGCGCAGCCGGTCACCGTGGTGACGTGCACGCGCGGCGAGCGGGGCGAGGTGATCGACACCCCGGCGCACCCGACCGGCGTCGGGCACCTGGAGGGCGACGGCCCCGCCCTCGCGGCGCACCGCGAGGGCGAGCTCGCCCGCGCGCTCGGCGCCCTCGGCGTCACGGACCACGTCTTCCTCGACACGGTCGCGCCGCCGACGGCGGGTGCGGTGCCCGACGGCGGAGCCCGCCCCCGGTTCGAGGACTCCGGCATGGCGTGGGTCGCGCCCGGTGTTGCGAGCGGGGTCGCCACGGAGCAGCTCCCGCCCCGCGCGTTCGTCGGCGTTCCGCTCGACGAGGCGGCCGCCCGGCTGGCCGCCGTCGTGCGCGACCGCCGTCCCGCGGTCGTCGCGACGTACGAGCCCGGCGGCGGCTACGGGCACCCCGACCACGTGCGCGCGCACGACGTGACGGTCCGGGCGCTGGAGCTGCTCGAGACCGCCGGCGATCCCGTCCCGGCGCTGTGGCTCGCCGTCGCCCCCGAGAGCACGGTGCGCGCGGCGCGGCGGGCGCTCGCCGCGCAGCCCGCGGTCCGCGCGCTCCTCGCCGTGGGCGCGGGCCTCACCCTGCCTGGCCCGGACGAGGCCCTGCCGCCCGTCGCGCGCCCCGACGCCTCGCTGCCCCCGCTCGTGGCGGTGCCCGTGGCACCCGTCCTCGACGAGCTCCTCGTGGCGATGCGCGCGCACGCGACGCAGGTGCAGCACGTGACCGCCGCCGCGACCGCGGGGTCCACCGCGGAGGAGGAGCCCACGGGCATCCTGGGCTGGTACGCCCTCAGCAACGACGTGCTGGCGCCCGTTCCTTCACACGAGTTCTACGCTCCCTCCGGCGGCGCTCTCCCGCGCGGCCAGGTCCGGCGCGAGCCCACGCGTTAGCCTGGGGCCCGTGGAGACCGGTATGGGGCGGCTCATCGGCCGCGGGGTGGCGAGCGCGCTCGTCGGCGTGCTCGTCGGGCTCGTCGGCACCGTCGCGCACCGGTCGCACCTGCTCGGCGTGGACCTCCCCGGAGGCGTCGGGCTGGGCATCGTCCTCGCCCTGCTGACCGTGCTCGCGGCGGGGACCCTCGCGCGCGCCTGGGGCGGCATGGCCGGCCTGCTGGGCTACGGCATCGGATGGGTCGTCGTCGTCCAGCTCCTCTCGCTCGAAGGGCCGGGCGGCGACGTCCTCGTGCCGAGCGAGCCCGTCGGGTACGTGTGGATCTACGGGGGTCTCCTCGTGGTCGCGGCGGTCGCCTTCCTGCCGCGCTCGTGGTTCAGCGACCGCCCCGTCCGCCCGGCGCTGCACGGGCGTCCCACCAGGCACGACGGACCCGAGGACCCCCTCGCGTCCCGCTAGAATTCGCGGTGCGGGTCCCCGCACACCCCTCGTCGTCGCGCGCTCGACCGCGCGCCTTTCGTCACGGAGACAGTGGATGGGTCAGCCGACCGACCGAGACGCCGAACTCGACTCCCCGCAGGACGCCGTGCCCGAGCCCGCTGCGTCCGGTGAGGAGCGCGCGCCCGTCGGTCAGACCGGTGACGACGCGCCCGCGACGCTCGACGACGTGGCGGAGCGCGAGGACGACGCGGTCCGCGGCGCCGAGACGGTCGACGAGGCGGTGCCCGGCGCGCAGGACGAGGTGTCCACGGCGCCGGAGCGGGGCGACGCGCCTGCGGCACCGGCCGGCCCGGTCGAGGACCCCACGGAGCCGGTGACGGCGGCCGCGGAGGACCAGGCGGCGGAGACTCCCACCGACCCGGTCGGGGAGCCGGACGCCGTGGCGGACGAGACCCCCGGGCACGGCACCGACGAGGCGGTGACGGATCCCGTCGGACCGGCCGAGCCCGTCGGACTTGTCGCGCCCGTGACGGAGCCCGCCGAGCCGACCGAGCCCGAGGTCGCGGAGCGACCGACGGCCGAGGCGCCGCCCGCGGGCGAGGACGTGTCGGCGGTGGCCACGGACCCCGAGGGCGACCCGGCCGGGGACGGCAGCGCCGAGGCGGGCGCGACGACCGACGACGCCGCGACGACCGACGACGCCGCGACGGTCGAGGGGCCGGCCGACGTACCCGCACCCGCCTCCGCACCGGGACCGGATGCGCCGACCGCCACCGAGGGCGTCGCCGCGTCCGCGCAGGCCGACGACGAGGACGAGCCGTACGTCCCGCGCGTGTTCGCGTTCGACCCCGACGTCCCGGCCGTGCTCGTCCCCCCGCCCGGCTCCGACGCGCAGCCCGCCGCGGTGACGGGTGACCCGTCCGTCGCTCCTGTCGACCCGCCCGCTGCGACGCCGGAGGCGGTGGGCCGAGCCGCGGCGGACGAGCCCGACGCCGACCCGACGGCCGTCGTGCCCGTCGTGCCGCCGCAGGCGCCCGTCTCGCCCGCACCCGGCGCCGCGGAGCCGACGTCGGCGGCCGACGCCACGCAGGTGATCCCGCCCGTCGACCCGTGGTCGCGGCCGGCCCCCGTCGTCCGCACGTCCGTCCGTCCGGCCCCGCAGGCTGCCACGGAGGCCGCGGCGGCCCCGACGGCGACCCCCGCGGCCGCCCCGGCGGCGGGCCTGGGCAGCGCCTTCGGCCCCGTCCCGCCCGACGAGTCGCGGGAGACCTCGCCCTTCGACGGCTTCGAGGAGGAGGCGCCGCGGCGCGGCTGGGTGCGCGGGCTGCTGTGGACCGGCGTCGGGGTGCTCGTCCTCGGCGGCCTCTACACCGGTGCGCAGTGGTTCTTCTCGGACAAGGTCCCGAGCGGGACGAGCGTCGCCGGCGTGGACGTCGGGGGACAGACCCGGACGGCGGCGCAGGACACGCTCGAGGCCGAGCTCGGGCCGCGCGCGGCCGAGCCGGTCACGCTCACGGCGGGCGAGGCGAGCACGACCCTCGACCCGGCCGCCGCCGGGCTGACCTTCGACGCCGCGGCCACCGCCGAGGAGCTCACGGCGTTCTCGATGAGCCCCGCCAGGCTCTGGCAGCACCTCTTCGGCGGCCAGGACGAGGCGCCGGTCCTCGCGGTCGACGAGGCGGCGCTCGACGCCCAGGTCGAGGCGCTGCGGGGGAGCCTCGAGATCGAGCCGGTCGACGGCACGGTGCAGTTCGTGGACGGCGCGCCGACGAGCACCCCGGCGGCCGACGGCTCGGCCCTCGTGACCGACGAGGTCCCGGCCGTCATCACCGGGAGCTGGCTCGTCACGGACGGCCCGGTCGCGCTGCCGACCGAACCCGTGGAGCCCGCGATCACGCAGGAGGAGACCGACGCCGCGCTCGCGCAGGCGCAGAAGGTCGTCTCCGCGCCCGTCGTCGTGTCCGTCGGCGGCCAGAACCCCGAGCTGCCGCCGGAGGCGCTCGCGGCCGCCGCGTCCTTCCAGGCTGCCGACGGCGTGCTCACCCTGACCTTCGACGGGGCTCTGCTCGTCCAGTCGGTGGTGGACCGGACGAACGACCTGCTCACCGCCGCGGACGACGCCCACTTCGTCTTCCAGGACGGCGTCCCCGTGATCGAGGGCGGGGAGCCGGGCACGACGATCGACCCCGCGGCCATCGCGACGGCCGTCACGACGGCGGCCTCCGGTAACGAGCGGACCGCGACCGTCGAGCTCGTGGAGTCCGACCCGGCGCAGTCGGTCGCCGCGCTCGAAGCCCTCGGGATCACGGAGAAGGTCTCGGAGTTCTCGACCCCGGTGCCCAACGTCCCGGTCCGCACCGCGAACCTGCGCCGCGGGGCGGAGAAGGTGACGGGGACCCTCGTCAAGCCGGGCGAGACGTTCTCGCTCGTCGACACGCTGTCGCCGATCACGCTCGAGGGCGGCTACTTCGCCGCCGGCATCGTCGAGAGCGGGAGGCACACCGAGGGCGTCGGCGGCGGGCTGTCCCAGATGGCGACGACCACGTACAACGCGGGCTTCTTCGCGGGGCTCGAGGACGTCGAGCACCGGCCGCACAGCTACTGGTTCGACCGGTACCCCGCGGGGCGCGAGGCGACGATCTTCGTCGGCTCGATCGACATGAAGTTCAAGAACGACACGCCGTACGGCGTCCTCATGCAGTCGTGGGTCGGCGGCGGCGAGCTGCACGTCGCGATCTGGAGCACCAAGTACTACGACGTGGAGACGTCGTCGAGCGGCAAGACGAACGTGGTCCAGCCGACGACGGTCACGCACTCGGGCGCGGACTGCGCGCCGACGCCCGCGGGCAGCCCGGGCTTCTCCATCACGAACTACCGCAAGGTCTACCACGAGGGGGAGCTCGTCAAGGACGAGTCCTACCGGTGGACGTACAAGCCGGACAACGCGGTCGTCTGCGAGTAGACGACCCGGTCCACCACACACACGGAGGTCCCATGCTCGGACGCAGCGAACGGGAGTCGGGCGCGCAGGCGCTGCTCGCGGCCACGGCGGCAGGCTGGGTCGCCGGCGACCCAGCCGAGGCGGACGCGCTGCTCGACCTCGGGTCGACGACGGCGACGCTGTCGACCGTCGCGAGCATCGACGGGCTGTCGGCCGTCGTGCACCTGGGGCACCCCGCGCAGCCGTCGCACGAGCTCGAGCGGGCGCTGCTCGCCGCGCCGCCCTCGCTCGTGCTCACGGGTGCGTCGGCCGTGCCCGCGCAGTGGGTCTGGGTGGGGCGCTCGGCCTCCGCGCGGGACCTGACGGGGCACGTCGTCGTGGACGAGGCGGGCATGCGCGACCGCCGCCACGTGCTGCGCACGATGGGCGTGAGCCCGTCCCTCGTCCCGACGCGGACGAGCCTGGAGGAGCGCGTCGCGCTCGCCGGCCCGGACGGCAGCCTCGTCGTGGAGCGCTCCGTGGCGGCGGGCCCGCTCGCCGCGCTCGGGTACACGGAGCTCTCCGGGAGCGAGGTCCTCGGGGAGGGTGCGCCCGTCTGGTACGGGCTCCTGGAGAGCCGGGACGTGGTGCCGCGGGTCGACGGCGTGGCGCAGGTCTGGCTCGCGTTCGGGCCCCGGGACGACCACCGCGGCTCGTTGCAGCAGACGCTCGGGCTCGTCGCCCGGGCCGGCATCGACCTCCAGCACCTGCGCAGCCACCGTTCGCAGACCGGGACGCACATCTTCTTCTGCGCGTTCTCCTGCCCGGACGCGGCGACGCTGGACGCCCTCGTCGCCGGGTTCGCGGAGCGCGGCGTCGCGCACCGCCTGCTCGCCGTCCTGCCCGGGCAGGAGTTCGTGCCCGGCCCGGACGCGCTCGCGCCGCGCTGGGCGTCGGCGTCGGCGCCGGACGCCGTGCGCGCGTGAGCGTCGTCGGCTACCTCGGCCCGGAGGGGTCGTTCACGCACCAGGCGGCCGCCGCGTGGTGCGCCGACCGCGGGGACGACCCGGCGTACCGGTCGGCCCGCCTCGCGGCGCGCACGACGGTGGCGGACGTGTTCGCCGGGGTCGCCGCGGGAGACCTCGCGCGCGGGGTCGTGGCGATCGAGAACACCGTCGAGGGCTACGTGGTCCCGTCGCTCGACGCGATCGTCGGGAGCGCGACGGTCGTCGCGGTCGACGAGGTCGTGCTCGACATCTCGTTCGACGCGTTCGTGCGGCCCGGCCACGGCGAGCTGACGGAGGTCACCGCCCACCCGCACGGCCTCGCGCAGTGCCAGGAGTTCGTCCGCCGGACGGGCCTCGCCCCGCTCGCCGCGTCGTCGAACGCGGCGGCGTGCCGGGACGCCGGGCCGCACCAGGTCGCGCTCGGGCCGACGATCTGCGGCGAGCTCTACGGGCTGGAGACGTTCGAGCGCGCGGTCGAGGACTTCGCCGGTGCCCGGACGCGCTTCCTCGTGCTCGCCCCGCGGGCGGAGGCGTCGGCGACGCTGGAGGGCGCGCGCACGCGCGGGGACGGGCCGTGGCGCACCATGCTCGCGGTGACCCCGGTCGTCACGGGGCCGGGCGTGCTCGCCCGGATCACACGGTCGTTCGGCGAGCGCGGCGTCAACCTGTCGAGTCTCATCACGCGACCGCTCAAGGCGGTGGCCGGCACGTACGTGTTCGTCCTGACCGTCGACGGCGCCCCGTGGGACGCGCCGGTCCGCGCCGTGCTCGACGACCTGGTCCGCGCGGGCGACTCGCTCAAGACGCTCGGGGTCGTGCCCGCGCGCGGCGAGCTGGACGAGTCGGTGCACGCCGACGTCGACGTCGCGCACGTCCCGGTGGGCAGCGTGGATGCCTCGGTGGACCCGTCCGCGCTCGCGGCGGGGCTGCTGTGGTGACGGTCGACGCCGCGCTGGCGGCGGGCACCGGGCTGCGGGTCGGGGTCGTCGGGCTCGGGCTGGTCGGCGGCTCGGTCGCGCGGCTCCTGCACGAGCAGGGCGTCGACGTGACCGCCCACGACACGACGGCCACCACGCGCGCCGCGGCCCGCGCCGCGGGCCTCCGGGTCGTCGGCGACGTGGCCGACGTGTGCGCGGCGGAGCCCGACGTCCTCGTGCTCGCGGTCCCGCTGCGGGCCATGCGGTCCGTCGCGGCCGAGGTCGCGCGGCACGTGCGCGGCGCGACCGTCGTCACCGACGTCGGGAGCGTCAAGGGCGCGGTGCGCGACGCCGTCCGCTCGGCGGGTCTCGACGCGCGCTACGTCGGGGCGCACCCGATGGCCGGTACGGAGCACTCGGGGTTCGCGGCGTCGGACCCGGCGATGCTCGACGGCGCACGCTGGGCCGTCACGGTCGACGGGACGACGCGGCGCGAGGCTCTCGTGACGCTGCTCCGGCTCGTGACCGGACCGCTGGGCGGGACCGTCCACGTCCTCACCGACGAGGTCCACGACGAGTCGACGGCGCTCGTCAGCCACGTCCCGCACGTCCTCGCCACGGAGCTCCTCGGCGTCGTCGCCGACGCGCCCGTGCGGGACGTCGCGCTCGGGCTCGCCGCGGGCAGCTTCCGGGACGCGACGCGGGTGGGGCGCACCGACCCGCGGCGCACCGAGGCGATGGTCACGGACAACGCCGCCTGGGTCGCGTCCGCCCTGCGCGTGGTCGTGCGCGACCTCGAGCAGCTCGTCGCGGCGCTCGAGTCCAACGCGCCCGTGGGGGAGTTCTTCGACCGGCCCGAGCCGGTCCGCGGTCCTGCCCCCGCGCCGGGCAGCGGGGAGCGGCGGCGGATCGACCTCGACGAGGCGGGGGAGTGGCGCACGGCGCTGAGCGACGCCGGCGCCCGGGGCGCGGTCGTCGTGGACGTCGCGGACGACGCGGTCGTCGTCGCCTGACGGCGCTATCTCGGGGACGCCGGGCGCCGCGGGGGACGGGGCGGCACCGGCTTGCCCGCCACGATCGCGTCGAGCGGGACCGTCACCAGGGGCGGGACGTCGTCGTGCGTCCCGTGACCGCGGTGCGGCGGGGCGGCGCTCCCGCCCGCGTCCTCGCGCAGGACCAGCTCCGTGGGGGTGGTCCGGACGACCACGCCGATCACGTCCGTGAGCGGCTTGCCCGCCGCGGCGGCCTCGTCGGGGGCGAGGCGACGGCGCACGACCACCCGGGTGCCCGGCGCCCACGTCGTCCAGGGCGCGTCGTCGGGCACGGGAGCGCTCCTCGGGTCTGTGACGTTCGTCCACGGGCTGGTCAGGGAGGGTCGGGCACGGTCCGACCTGAGCGATACTAGTCCTGCGTCTCCCTGTCGTGACCTCGCCCCTCGCCGGGTCGGGGTCCGGACGAATCCAGAAAGGTACTCGGTCGTGACTTACGTGATCGCTCAGCCGTGCGTGGACGTCAAGGACAAGGCGTGCATCGAGGAGTGTCCTGTCGACTGCATCTACGAGGGCAAGCGGTCGCTGTACATCCACCCGGACGAGTGCGTGGACTGCGGTGCCTGCGAGCCGGTCTGCCCGGTCGAGGCGATCTACTACGAGGACGACGTCCCGACGGAGTGGAGCGACTACTACCGCGCCAACGTCGAGTTCTTCGACGACCTCGGCTCGCCCGGCGGCGCCGCGAAGATGGGTCTCATCGAGAAGGACGACCCGATGATCGCCGCCCTGCCGCCGCAGGCCTGAGCACCCGGCACCGCCGCACGTGGGACTCGCCGACCTCTCCGGTCTCGCCTATCCCTGGGACACGCTGACCCCCTACGTCGAGCGCGCCCGCGCGCACCCGCGCGGCGTCGTCGACCTCTCGATCGGGACGCCCGTCGACCCGACGCCGGCCGTCGTGCGCGACGCCCTCGCCGCCGCCTCGGACGCGCACGGCTACCCGACGACCCACGGCACGCCGGCGCTGCGCGAGGCGGTCGCCGCATGGTTCGCGCGGCGACGCGGCGTGCCGGGCCTCGACCCGGACGCCGTGCTCCCCACGGTCGGCAGCAAGGAGCTCGTCGGGCTCCTGCCCGCGCTCCTGCGTCTCGGGCCGGGCGACGTCGTCGTGCACCCGCGCACCGCCTACCCCACGTACGACGTGGGCGCGCGCCTCGCCGGCGCGACGCCGCTCGCGACCGACGACGTCGACGAGTGGGCGGGGCGGGCCGACGTCCGGCTGGTGTGGGTGAACTCCCCGAGCAACCCGACCGGCCGCGTGCTCGACGCCGCCCACCTCGCGCGCGTCGTCGCGGCGGCCCGCGAGATCGGTGCGGTCGTGGCGAGCGACGAGTGCTACGCCGAGCTCGCCTGGGTCGAGCCGTACGCGTCGCGGGGCGTGCCGAGCCTGCTCGACCCAGCCGTCGCGGGGGGCTCGCACGAGGGGCTCCTCGTCGCCTACTCGCTCTCGAAGCAGTCGAGCATGGCCGGCTACCGCGGCGCGTTCGTCGCCGGCGACCCGGCCCTCGTGGCGGACCTGCTCGGCACCCGCAAGCACCTCGGGATGATCGTCCCCGCGCCCGTCCAGGCGGCGATGGTGGCCGCGCTGTCCGACGACGCCCACGTCGCCGCGCAGCGCGACGTGTACGCGCGGCGCCGCGAGGTGCTCGTCGGGGCGCTCGGCGACGCCGGGCTGCAGGTCGACCACTCCGAGGCGGGCCTCTACCTCTGGTCGAGGCCGGCCGGTGACCGCGCGGGCGACTGCTGGCGGACCGTGTCCGACCTCGCCGATCTCGGCATACTCGTCGGGCCGGGAGCGTTCTACGGACCGGAGGGCGCGGGCCACGTGCGCGTCGCGCTCACCGCGACCGACGAGCGCGTCCACGAGGCCGCCGCTCGACTCTCCGGAGCCTGAACTCTGACGTGACCTGCCTCACAGAGGCGTGGTGTTCTCGTGACGGTTCAGGATTGGTCACGTGCGGGTGAAGCGGGGTACGGTCGACCGCGCGGCAACGGCGCGAGCAGCAGCAGGAAGGGAACCATGACCACCACTCAGCAGGCGAAGGTCCGCCTCCTCGTCGACGACCAGGCGCAGGACCTGCCCGTGGTCGCGGCGACCGAGGGCAACGACGGCATCGTCGTGTCCTCCTTGCTCAAGTCGACCGGCCTCGTGACGGTGGACCCGGGCTTCATGAACACGGCGTCGTGCGAGTCGAGCATCACCTACATCGACGGTGACGCCGGCATCCTGCGGTACCGCGGGTACCCCATCGAGCAGCTCGCGGAGCAGTCGACCTTCCTCGAGGTCGCGTACCTGCTCATCCACGGCGAGCTCCCCGACACCCCGACGCTCGAGGCGTTCGTCGAGCGCGTGAACCGCCACACGCTGGTGCACGAGGACTTCCGCACCTTCATGGGGACGTTCCCCCGCGACGCCCACCCGATGGCCGTGCTCTCGTCCGCGATCAACGCGTTGTCGACGTTCTACCCCGAGTCGCTCGACCCCTTCGACGACGAGACGGTCGAGCTCGCGACGGTCCTGCTCCTCGCGAAGTCCCGCACCATCACGTCCTACCTGCACCGCCGCCGCGTCGGCGAGCCGCTGCTCTACCCGGACTACTCGCGCGGCTACGTCGACGACTTCCTGCGCATGACGTTCGCGACGCCGTACCAGCAGTACGAGGCGGACCCGGTCGTCGTCGACGCCCTCGACAAGCTGCTCATCCTGCACGCCGACCACGAGCAGAACTGCTCGACGTCGACCGTCCGCGTCGTCGGGTCCTCGCACGCGAACCTCTACGCGTCCGTCGCCGCGGGCGTCAACGCGCTCTCCGGCCCGCTGCACGGTGGGGCCAACGAGTCGGTGCTCACGATGCTCGACAAGATCGCGGGCGCGGAGTACGACGTCGACACCTTCATGAAGAAGGTGAAGAACAAGGAGGACGGCGTCCGCCTCATGGGCTTCGGCCACCGGGTCTACAAGAACTACGACCCGCGTGCCGCCATCGTGAAGAAGTCCGCCGACGCCGTGCTCTCGACCCTCGGCAAGAAGGACCAGCTCCTCGACATCGCCATGGGCCTCGAGGAGATCGCGCTCAACGACGACTACTTCATCGAGCGCAAGCTCTACCCCAACGTGGACTTCTACACGGGCCTCATCTACAAGGCCATGGGCTTCTCGCCCGCGATGTTCACGCCGCTCTTCGCGCTCGGCCGCATGCCCGGCTGGATCGCGCAGTGGCGCGAGATGATGAAGGACCCGCAGACCAAGATCGGCCGCCCGCGCCAGGTCTACGTCGGCGAGACCGAGCGCGACTACGTCCCGGTCTCCGACCGCTGACACCCGCACCCCGGACGCCGCGTCGCTCACCCCGGTGAGCGGCGCGGCGTCTCGTCGTTCTGGCACTCGGGTCTGCCGTCCGGTATCCCCGCTGTGGCTGGGTCCGCGGCGGGTACGGCGTCGGTGCTCGGGGCTGCCGCGCCGTCACCTCGGTCTGTCAGGCGTGGGTCTGAGGAGCGCGGCTCTGACGCCCCTTCGCATCCGACGCCGCACCCGCCGCTCGGCAGTCGTCGTACGGTTCGTCGGTGGTCGCCGCCGTACCGGGGCGACCACACGACCGCGCGACCAGGGCGCCGTCAGGACTCGTCGGGGACGGCGACGTGGACGCGGACGCGGCCCGGGTCGAGCGGGGCGAGGTCGTCGGGGTCGAGCGGGCTCCACGTCGAGTCGTCGCGAGACCACCGGCGGTCCGCGACCTCGACGGCGACGACGTTCGTCGCGTCCGCGGTGGCGACGGCCCACTGTGCGACGGCCCATGCCGCACGGTCGAGACCGCCGTCCTCGGCCGCGGTGGGCAGACCCGAGGCGTCGACCTTGAGCGTGCTCCCGTCGCCGCCGTCGAAGGGCTCGACGCGGGCGCCGTCGCCGAGGTCGCGGGCCAGGCGGTCCTCGAACGGCTGCGTGGCGGCGCCGTCGGTCGGGAGCTCGGTCGTGGCCACGGGGCCCAGGTCGCACGTGAGGGACGTGGGGGACCAGCCGGTGAGCGCGGAGGCCCAGGCGCGCGACCGGGGCTCGTGCTGCGCGTAGGCGTCGGGGAACGCGGAGCGCTGGACGGTCTGCGCGGCGACCGTGACCTCCATGCCCTCGTAGCCCTCGACCGTCTCGAGCACGTCGTAGAACGCGTTGGTCGAGTACACGGGGTCCATGATCTGCTCGACGCTGCCCCAGCCCTGGGACGGGCGCTGCTGGAACAGGCCGACGGAGTCGCGGTCGCCGTAGTCGATGTTGACGAGGCGGGACTCCTGGAGCGCGGTCGCGAGCCCGATCGTCGCGGCGCGGGCGGGGAGGCCGCGGCGCACGGCCGTGCCCGCCACGAGCGCGGCGTTGTCCGCCTGCGTGACGGACAGGTACCAGGTACGGCCGTCGGCGGTGGCCGCGCACCGCTCGGCGACGGGCGTCTCGTCGTCGAGCCGGTTGAGGGCGACGACGACGCCGCCCACCCCGACCGCGGCCACCGTGAGGAGGGTGACCGCGGCGCGGAGCGGGCGGCGCCGGCGGCGCGCCCGACCGACGTCCGGGAGGTCCCGGGGACGGGATGGTCGGGTCGCGGTCATGCGGGGCGCCGTCGTGCTCGTCGGCGGGTCAGTTGGCGTGCAGCGCGGCGTTGAGCTCGACGCCGGCGCCGGTGCGGGACACGGCCTCGACACCACCGGTCAGCGAGTTGCGGCGGAACAGGATGCCGGAGCGACCGGAGAGCTCGCGCGCCTTGACGACGAGCGGCTCGCCCGTGGCGTCGGTCTGCCCGACGACGGTCACCTTGGTCCCCGCGGTGACGTACAGGCCGGACTCGACGACGCAGTCGTCGCCCAGGGGGATGCCCAGACCCGCGTTGGCGCCGAGGAGCGAGCGCTGCCCGACGGAGATGACCTCGCGACCGCCCCCGGAGAGGGTGCCCATGATCGACGCGCCGCCCCCGACGTCGGAGCCGTCGCCGACGACGACGCCGGCCGAGATGCGACCCTCGACCATCGACGTGCCGAGCGTCCCGGCGTTGAAGTTGACGAAGCCCTCGTGCATGACGGTGGTGCCCGGGGCGAGGTGCGCGCCGAGGCGGACACGGTCGGCGTCGGCGATGCGGACGCCGGCGGGGACGACGTAGTCGACCATGCGCGGGAACTTGTCCACGCCGTACACGGTCACCGGCTGGCCGGTCGCGCGCAGGCGGAGGCGCGTCTCCTCGAAGCCGTCCACGGCGCAGGCGCCGTGGTTGGTCCACACGACGTTCGTGAGGACGCCGAAGAGGCCGTCGAGGTTCTGGCCGTGCGGGGCGAGGAGGCGGTGGGAGAGCAGGTGGAGTCGCAGGTACGCGTCGGCGGTGTCGGCGGGGGCGGCGTCGAGGTCGATCTCGGTCCGGACCACGACCACGTCCACGCCGCGCAGCTCGTCGCGCTCGGCGAGGGCGTCGAGCGAGGCGGGGACGGTCGTGTCCGCCGGTGCGGCGCCGAGCGCCGGGGCCGGGTACCAGACGTCGAGGGTCGTGCCGTCGTCGGTGACGGTCGCCAGGCCGTAGCCCCACGCCGTACGCGGCTCGGACGCGGCCGCCGAGGGGGCGGTCGCGGGGGTCGCAGAAGTCATGCGCCCCACCCTATCCGCCGCCGGTAGGGTGCTGGCGTGACCTCTCCCACCACCGGTACCACGCCCGTGCTCGACCTCCGCGGCGATCTCGTCGCGCTCTTCCGCGCGGTGTGCGACACCCCGTCGGTGAGCGGCGACGAGCGCGGGCTCGCGGACGCGGTCGAGGCGGCGCTGCGTGCGTACCCGCACCTGGAGGTCGTGCGCGACGGCGACACGGTCGTCGCGCGGACGTCTCTCGGCCGGGAGCGGCGCGTCGTCGTCGCGGGCCACCTCGACACCGTGCCGCTCACGGACCCGCCGAACCTCCCGACGCGCGTCGTCGGCGAGGGCCTGCGCGCGGAGGTCTGGGGCCGGGGGACCGTCGACATGAAGGGCGGGGTAGCCGTCGCCCTGGCGCTCGCGGCCGAGCTCGACGCCCCGGCGCAGGACGTGACGTGGGTGTTCTACGACAACGAGGAGGTCGCGTCCCACCTCAACGGGCTCGGGCGCCTCGCGCGGAACCGCCCCGACCTGCTCGTGGCCGACTTCGCCGTCCTGGGCGAGCCGACCTCGGCGGGCCTCGAGGGCGGGTGCAACGGGACCCTGCGGGTCGACGTGCGGGTGCCGGGCGTGACGGCGCACTCGGCGCGCGCGTGGACGGGTTCCAACGCGATCCACGCCGCGCACGAGGTGCTCGACCGTCTGGCGGCGTACGTGCCGCAGGAGATCGAGGTCGACGGCCTCGTGTACCGCGAGGGCATGAACGCCGTGGGGATCCGCGGAGGGATCGCGGGCAACGTGATCCCGGACGAGTGCGTGGTCACCGTGAACTTCCGGTTCGCGCCGTCGCGCACCGTCGCCGCGGCGGAGCAGCACGTGCGCGAGCTGTTCGACGGCTTCGAGGTCGTGCTCACGGACGCCGCCCCGGGCGCGCGCCCGGGGCTGGACGACCCGCTCGCGGCGGACTTCGCCGCCGCGGTGCTGGGCGTCACCGGCGGCGCGCCGGCGCCGAAGTACGGCTGGACCGACGTCGCGCGCTTCGCCGAGCTGGGCGTCCCGGCGGTGAACTTCGGGCCCGGCGACCCGCTGCTCGCGCACAAGGACGACGAGCGCTGCCCGGTCGGCGAGCTCGCGCTGTGCCGCGACGCGCTGCGTGCGTGGCTCACGGCCGCCCCCGCGGCATAGGCTCGTGACCATGAGCGACACGGTGCGTGACCAGGGTTCCGACGACGGCCTGCCCCAGGCGGGGACGGGGTACCGCAAGGGGCCGGTCCTGCTGCGCGGGGACCAGATCCCGCGCCAGACGACGGACCAGCGCCTCCTCGACACGGGGGGCAGCGCGGACTGGGTCCACTCCGACCCGTGGCGCGTGATGCGGATCCAGAGCGAGTTCGTCGAGGGCTTCGGCGCGCTGGCCGAGGTCGGCCCGGCCGTGTCCGTGTTCGGGTCGGCCCGGACCAAGCCGGACCACCCGGACTACGCGCTCGCCGAGGACGTCGGCCGTCGCCTCGTCGACGAGGGCTTCGCCGTCATCACGGGCGGCGGGCCGGGCATCATGGAGGCGGCCAACAAGGGCGCGTCCGAGGCGGGCGGGCTCTCGATCGGCCTCGGCATCGAGCTCCCGTTCGAGCAGGGCATGAACCGGTACGTCAACCTCGGCGTGAACTTCCGCTACTTCTTCGCCCGCAAGACGATGTTCGTCAAGTACGCGCAGGGCTTCGTCGTCCTGCCCGGGGGCTTCGGCACGTTCGACGAGCTGTTCGAGGCGCTCACGCTCGTCCAGACGCACAAGATCACCGAGTTCCCGGTGGCGCTCGTCGGCACGGACTACTGGAGCGGTCTGCTCGAGTGGGCACGCACGGCGGTCGCGGGACGCGGCATGATCAGCGCGCACGACCTCGACCTCGTCCACCTGTGCGACGACCCGGCCGAGGCCGTCGAGTACGTCTGCGACCGCGGCGCCGAGCTGCGCGCCGAGGAGCTCGAGGCGACCGAGGAGCTCGCCCGGGCGCAGGCCGGCGACGCGAGCTGACGGTCGCGGCGCGATGACGTCACCTGGCTCGGCCGCGCCCACCGGGCCGGGGTCCGTGCGCCGCGACGACGGTCCACTGCCCCTGCCGCCGCTCGGTGTGCCGCCTCGCGGCACGTCGCTCGTCCTGCGCGGGCGGACCCTCGCCCGGCCCGCGGTGATGGCGATCCTCAACCGGACCGACGACTCGTTCTACGCGGGAGCGCGCCAGCTCGACGACCGCGCGGCCCTCGCCGCGGTCGAGCGCGCGGTGGTCGAGGGCGCGGAGATCCTCGACGTGGGCGGCGTCCGGGCCGGCGTGGGGCCCGAGGTGACGCCCGAGGAGGAGGCCCGGCGCGTCGTGCCGTTCGTCGCGCGGGTGCGTGCGGAGTTCCCGGACCTGCTCGTGAGCGTCGACACGTGGCGGGCCGAGGTGGCGCACGAGGCGGCGCTCGCGGGTGCCGACCTCATCAACGACACCTGGGCGGGTCACGACCCTCGCCTGGTCGAGGTCGCGGGCGAGCACGGCGTCGGCGTCGTGTGCTCGCACACCGGGGGAGCGACGCCGCGCACCGACCCGTTCCGCGTCGCGTATCCCGCCCGGCCGGGAGCCGCCGACCCGCGCGACGGCGTCGTCCAGGACGTCGTGGCGACCCTCCGTGCGGCGGCGGAGCGCGCGGTCGCCTGCGGGGTCCCGCCGGCGTCGGTCCTCGTCGACCCCACGCACGACTTCGGCAAGAACACGTGGCACTCCCTGCACCTCCTGCGGCGGACCGAGGTCCTCGCGGGTCTCGGGTTCCCGCTGCTCATGGCCTTGTCCCGCAAGGACTTCGTCGGAGAGACGCTCGACCTGCCGGCCGACGAGCGGCTCGAGGGCACGCTCGCCGCGACGGCCGTCGCGGCGTGGCTCGGGGCGCGCGTCTTCCGCGCGCACGACGTGGCCGCGACCCGGCGCGTGCTGGACCTCGTCGCCGCGGTGCGCGACGAGGCGCCCCCGGCGGCCGCGCTGCGGGGCCTCGCGTGACCACGCCGCGCGCCGTGGTCGGCCCGGGCGGGAGCCCACGGCTGCTGCGTCCGGCCACCTGGCCGTGGTGGGCGCAGGTCCTCGCGGTGTTCGCCCTCGCGCGCGGGGTGAGCGCGGTGATCCTCCTCGTCGTCGCGAGGTCCCAGGAGGCGAACCCCTGGACGGACGCCGCGCCGTCGTACCTGCCGTACGTCGCGCGCATGTGGGACGCGAGCTGGTACGAGCAGATCTACGCGTCCGGCTACCCCGACACGCTCCCCGTGGGTCCCGACGGCGCCGTCGAGCAGAACGTCTGGGCGTTCTTCCCCCTGTTCCCGGCGCTCGTCCGCGCGCTCGACGCCGTGACCGGCCTCGGGTGGGACGTGCTCGCGCCCACAATCGCGCTCGTGTGCGGCGCCGGTGCCGTGCTCGTGATCCACCGCCTCGTCACGACGGCGGGCGCCGCGGCGGTCGAGCGCAGGCCGGGCCTGCCGCTGGCGACGGTCCTGCTCGTGAGCGTGTTCCCCTCCAGCCCCGTGCTCCAGGTCGCGTACACGGAGTCGCTCGCCCTGCTCCTCGTCGCCTCCGCGCTCCTGCTGCTGGCCCGGCGCCGCTACGGGTGGGCGGCGCTCGTGATCGGCCTCCTCGGCTTCTCGCGCGCCGTCGCGCTGCCCATGGCGGCCGTCGTCCTGTGGCACGGTCTCGTCCGGTGGCGCCGGGGCGACCTGCGCGCCCCCGACGCCGCGCGCCTCGGCGGGCTGCTCGCGGTCGCCGTGGCCAGCGGTCTCGTGTGGCCGTGGGCGTGCAGCGTCGTCACGGGCGTGCACCAGGGGTACTTCCGCACGCAGGAGGCGTGGCGCGGGGGCGCGGAGGTCGTGCCGTTCGTCCCGTGGGTCGACGTGTCGCGGTGGCTCCTGGGCGACGGCGGTCCGTGGGTCCTCGCCCTCGTGCTGCTCGCGACGGCCGCCCTCGTGCTCAACCCGGTCGCGGCGCGGCTCGGCCCGGAGATGCAGGCCTGGTCCGGTGCGTACCTCGCCTACCTGGTCGCGGCGATCCAGCCGGGCACGTCGCTGGTGCGGTTCCTGCTGCTCGCCTTCCCGCTCGCGGCGGTCACCGTCGGGTGGACACGGTCGCGCCTGTGGCTGGCCGCCGTGACCGTCGCCGGCGTCGCGGGCCAGGTGTGGTGGGTGTGGTCGCTCTGGCGGCTCGTCCCGCCGTCCGGCTGGCCGCCGTGACCCGGACGCCCGGGATGTCGGCACGGGTGAACTAGACTGTCCTCGGGCGTCGTCCGAGGTCGGACGCCCCTCCTCGCGCGCGCGGGGTGGACTCGGGACAACGGAAATGGAGTGCCATCGATGGCTGCGATGAAGCCGCGGACGGGTGACGGGCCGCTGGAGGTCACCAAGGAAGGGCGAGGCATCGTCATGCGGGTCCCGCTCGAGGGTGGCGGACGCCTGGTGGTCGAGCTCAACGCGACCGAGGCCAGCGAGCTGGGTGAGGCGCTCCAGGCCGTGGTGGGCTGATTGCCCGCACGTGAGCGCCGGGCGGCCCGTCTCCCCGGGCTGCCACGCGCGCTGCCCGAGGTGGTCGGCGCCCGGGGTGCCCTGAGCGACGCGGCGCTCCTCGACGACACGCAGGTCGACGCGGTCGTCGTGGCCGTCGCGCCTCCGCGCGAGGCCGAGGACGGTCTGCAACCGCGCGCGGGGACCGTCGACGCCACTGTGCGGTACGGCGTCGACCTGGCGGAGCTCGCCGAGCGCGCGGGCGGGCGTGCCTTCCGCGGCGCCTCCGGAGAGGTCGTGCGCGTCGACCTGCCGCGCGCGCACGCCGGGTCCGCGACGCGGCTCCCGTGGGTCGGCCTGCCTCCCCGGATCCTGCTGCTCGGGGTGGGGACCGGGACGACGACGGACCTCCGGCGCGCCGGCGCCGCGCTCGCTCGCGCGTCGCGCGGCCTGGAGCGCGTCGTCAGCGCCGCCACCGCCGACGCGGGCCCCGACGAGGTCCGGGCGTTCGTCGAGGGCTACCTGCTCGCCGCGTACGACCAGCCCCGCCAGAGCGGGTCACCACGGCCCGCGGCGGAGGCACCCGCGGAGCAGCTCGTCCTGCTCACGCCCGAGGACCGGCCCGACGTCACGACGCCGATCGAGGCCGCGCACCGCGCGGCGGCGGCGACCTGGCTGGTGCGCGACCTCGCCAACATCCCGTCCGACGTGAAGGACCCGGCGTGGTTCGCCGACCGCGCGGTCGAGCTGGCCGACGCGCTCGGGCTCGACACGACGGTCCGCGGCCCCGCCGAGCTCGGTGCCGAGGGCTTCGGGGCGACCCTGGCGGTCGGGGCGGGCTCCGCGCGCCCACCGCGCCTCGTGACGGTCACCTACGACCCCGCCGACCACGGCGTCCTCCCGGTGGAGGCGGGCTCCGCCGCGCGGCACGTCGTCGTCGTCGGCAAGGGCATCACGTACGACACGGGCGGGCTCTCCATCAAGCCGCGCGAGGCGATGGTGCCGATGAAGACCGACATGGCGGGCGCCGCCGTCGCCCTGGCGGTCGTGCTCGGCGCCGCGCGCGCACGCTCCGACCGGCGGGTCACCGCGGTGCTCCCGCTGGCCGAGAACCACGTGGGCGCCGCCTCGTACCGCCCGGGGGACGTCCTGCGCACCTGGTCGGGTCGGACGGTCGAGGTGGCGAACACCGACGCGGAGGGCCGGCTCGTCCTCGCCGACGCGATCGCGTACGCCGTGGCCGAGCTCGCGCCCGACGTGCTCGTCGACGTCGCGACCCTGACCGGAGCGGCGAGCCTCGGGCTCGGCCGCGGGCACGGCGCGCTGTTCGCCACGGACGACACCGTGGCCGGGGCGCTGGAGGACGCGGCGCTCGCCACCGGCGAGCGCGTGTGGCGGCTGCCGCTCGTCGAGGACTACGCGGGCGCCCTGCGCTCGGACGTCGCCGACCTCCGCCACGTCCCCGTCGAGAGCCCGGGCGGCGGGTCGATCACGGCCGCGCTGTTCCTGCGCGAGTTCGTCGGGGACGTGCCCTGGGCGCACCTCGACGTCGCCGGTCCGGCGCGGGCGACGGCCGACCGGCACGAGGTCGTCGCCGGGGCCACCGGGTACGGCGCGAGGCTCCTGCTCGAGGCGATCGACCGGCTCTGACCGTCGCCGGCGTCAGCGGCGCACGGCGAGCAGGAGGCCGTCGCCGCTCGGGAGCAGCGCCGGCAGGACGCGCTCGTCCGAGCGCAGCGACCGGCCCACCTCGCGGACGATCGTCGTCACCTCGTCGCGCCGCGCCGGGTCGGCGACCCGGTCGTGCGACAGCGCGCCGTCGACCGCGAGCACGCCGCCCGGGCGGAGCAGGCGCAGGCCCTGCTCGACGTACTCGGGATAGCTGTGCTTGTCCGCCCCCACGAGCACGAGGTCGTAGGCGCCGTCGGTGAGGCGGGGGAGGACCTCGCTCGCACGACCCGGGATGGTGCGGGTCCGTGCCGAGGGCACGCCCTCCTCCGCGAAGGCCTCCTTCGCGGCGCGCTGGTGCTCGACCTCGACGTCGATCGTCGTGAGCACGCCGTCCGCCGGCATGCCGCGCAGGAGCCAGAGCGACGCCACGCCGGTACCGGTGCCGATCTCGACCACCGCGCGGGCGGCCAGCGAGGCCGCGAGCACCTGGAGCACCGCCCCCACGCCGGGGAGGACCGTCGGGCAGCCGAGCTCGGCGGCGCGGTCGCGCGCACGCAGGAGGACCTCGTCCTCGGGGACGAACTCCTCGCTGTACACCCAGCTCGCCGCCTTGGCGCTGCGGTGGGTGCCGACGTCGCTGGTGATCGGTGCCTCCTGGTGGTCCGTCGTCCGCGCGTGCGGCCCGGGACGGGACGTCCCCGGCGGGTGCGCTGCCTCGGATCGTACCCGCCCCCTCCCACGGCGGCCCGCTCCCGCGCCGCGCGTGTGTGCACGGGCCGTGGACGTCGCGCGCACGTCCCGCGCGGGAGGGGGAACACCGGGAGGATGCCGGACGTTCTTCTGGGACGATGGACGACGTGGACGACGCACGACCAGGGACGAGCACGCACGGGACGCAGGACGGGAGCGGGTGGGTGCCGCCGTCGTGGGACCAGATCGTCCGCGAGCACTCGGCACGCGTCTACCGGCTCGCGTACCGCCTCACCGGCAACCGGCACGACGCCGAGGACCTCACGCAGGAGACGTTCGTCCGGGTGTTCCGCTCGCTGTCGAGCTACACGCCCGGCACGTTCGAGGGCTGGCTGCACCGGATCACGACGAACCTCTTCCTCGACCAGGTGCGGCGCAAGCAGCGGATCCGCATGGAGGCCATGGGCGACGACGACGGCCAGTACCCGGCCCGCTCCGAGGCCCAGCCGGAGCGCGGCTTCGAGCACGCCAACCTCGACCACGACGTGCAGCGCGCGCTCGACGCGCTCTCGCCCGAGTACCGGGCCGCCGTCGTGCTGTGCGACATCGAGGGCCTGTCCTACGAGGAGATCGCCGTGACGCTCGGGATCAAGCTCGGCACGGTCCGCTCCCGCATCCACCGCGCACGGTCCCAGCTCCGCGCCGCCCTCCCGCACCGCGACCCCGCGGACCGCCCGGCGTCGGACGACGTGCCGACGCCCGTGGTCGCCCGGGGGGTGGCGTGACGCACCTCGGCTCCCGCCTCTCCGCGCTCGTCGACGGGCAGCTCACGCCCGCCGAGGCGGAGCGTGCGCTCGAGCACGTGGCGTGCTGCCCGCGGTGCGCCGCCGAGCTGTCGGCGGCGCGCGCCGCGCGCCGGGCGCTGAGCTCCGCCGGGCCGGTCGAGCCCGCGCCCGACCTCGCGGCCCGTCTGCTCGCGCTGTCCGCCCAGATCCCCTCGACCGACGGCGACCCGCTGCGCTCCGCGCCCGTCGCAGGCGACCCCTGGACGCAGCCCGTCCCCCTCCCGCGCGGCGCCTGGAGCGGCGAGGTGCGCCGGGGGGCGGTGCGCCGACGGGTCGTCGGGCTGGTCGTGGGCGGTGTCGGCGTGGCCGCGATCGGCCTCTTCGCGCTCGGGGAGAGCCCGGTCGTCACCCCCGACCTCCATCGCAGCGACCCCCTCAACGTGCTGGCGCAGGCCGCGCCCCGGGCCACCGGGGCGCTCGTGGTGGGCGGGGCGCGCGCCTCGGACCGGTCCGCGGGCGGCGAGGCGTCCGACGGCGACGGCGCCGCGGCGCTCGCGGCGCTCGACGCCCAGGGCTGGACCTGCCCGACGGCGCTCCCGGCGGGCTTCAGCGTGGTCGACGTGCGGGACGACGCCGCGCGGGGCGTCGTCGAGATCGACCTCGAGGCGCCGGGCGGCGAGGCCGTCGTGCGCGAGCAGTCGGGTCTCCTGGACACCGCCGCGCTCGCGGGCGGGGAGACCTGGGACGTCGACGGCCGCCGGGTGCACGTGCTGTCCGAGGCGCCGTGGCACGTCGTCTGGCAGTCCGGCGACACGGTGATCGACGTCGTCGCCGACACCGAGCAGGAGACGGTCGCCGCCCTCGTGGCGGCCTTCCCGGCCCGTGACTACGATGCCGGGGTCCCGGCGCGCATCTCCCGGGGCTGGACGACCATGACAGGAGCGCTCGGCACCTCATGACCGACCCCCAGACGGGCCCTCAGCCCGGCCGTCAGACCGGCACCGAGCACCCCGGGGCGCCCGACGCCGCACGGAACCCGTTCGCGCCGCCGTCCGCGTACCGCAGCGTGCCGCCCGTCCCGCCGTCCGCGCCGGTCGGCCCCGGTCCGGTCCCGCCCCCGCCGGGCGCGGCCGTCCCGCCCCCGAGCGGGCCCCCGCCGGTCCCTGCTCCGGACGTCGCGCAGCCCGTCGCGCAGGATCCCGCGGACCCGTGGCAGACCCTGCGCTCGTTCGGCGAGCCCGAGCCGCCGTCGGCGCCGACGCGACCCGGCGGCTCGGTGGACCCGACGCTCGTCGGGGTGCCGCGGGGTCCCGCGTCGCCGTCGCCGGGGCGCGGGCTGCGACCCGCCGTGGTGGCGGGCGTCGCCGTGCTGGCGCTCGTCGCGGGAGCGCTCGGCGGCGTCGCCGCCGACCGGCTCCTCGGGCAGGACACGCCCGGGGCGTACTCGTCGGCCCTGCCGCCGGCGAGCGTCGAGCCGGGCGCCGACCGCCCTGCGGGCTCGGTGGCGGACATCGCGGCCACGGTGCTGCCGAGCGTCGTCTCGCTCCAGGTCCGCGGGTCCGACGGCGTCGCCACGGGGTCCGGCTTCGTCCTCCGCGAGGACGGGTACATCCTCACGAACAACCACGTGGTCGCGGGGGCCGCCGACGGCGGGGACGTCGTCGTGCTGTTCTCGGACGGGCACGAGAGCCCGGCCGAGCTGGTCGGCCGGACCGTCGACTACGACCTGGCCGTCGTGAAGGTCGACGACTCAGGTCTGACACCGCTCGCGCTCGGCGACTCCGACGCCGTCGTCGTCGGGGACCCCGTGGTCGCGGTCGGAGCTCCGCTCGGTCTCAACGGGACCGTCACCACGGGCATCATCAGCGCGCTCAACCGCCCGGTCCAGGCCGGCGCCGCGGCCGAGACGGCGTTCATCAACGCGATCCAGACCGACGCGGCGATCAACCCCGGCAACTCCGGAGGCCCGCTCGTCAACGGACGCGGCGAGGTCGTGGGCATCAACTCCGCCATCGCGCAGCCGCCGGGCAGCGCCTCGGCGACGGGGAGCATCGGTCTCGGCTTCGCCATCCCGTCCAACCAGGCGCGCCGGACCGCGGAGCAGCTCATCGCCGACGGCGTCGCGACCTACCCCGTGATCGGCGTGCTGCTCGACCAGCGGTACCAGGGCGAGGGCGTCCAGGTGTCGACCGACTCGCAGTCCGGGACGCCCGCGGTCACGCCCGACGGCCCGGCCGACGCCGCCGGGATCCGGCCCGGAGACGTGATCCTCTCGATCGACGGCCGGCCCGTCACCGAGTCGGACGAGCTCATCGTCGCGATCCGGGCGAAGGCCCCGGGAGACGCCGTGACGCTGCGGGTCCGCACGGGGGACCAGGAGCGCGACGTCCGCGTCGTCCTCGACGAGGCCACGAGCGAGTAGTCTGTCGGCGTGTTCGGGATCAACGGAGCCGAGTTCATCGTGCTCCTCGTCGTGGCGGTCGTCGTCATCGGTCCTGAGCGTCTGCCGCGCTACGCGGAACAGCTCGGGTCGTTCGTCCGCTCGGCCCGAGGGTATCTGCGGGACGCCAAGGCCCGCGTGGACGCCGAGATCGGGGACGAGATCGCGGACGTCGACTGGTCGAAGCTCGACCCCCGCCAGTACGACCCGCGCCGGATCGTGCGCGAGGCGCTCCTCGACGACGAGCCCGTGCGCGAGCGGGTCGCGCCGCCCCCGCCACCTGCCCCCTCGCCGGTGCCGCCGGGCAGCCCCGCACCGTTCGACGACGAGGCCACCTGAGGCCGTCGCCGACCGTCCGCGCGACGGGAGGCGATTCGTTCCGGCACGGCACCACCTGTCAGAATGGGGCAATGTCCATCGAGGCGACGCACACCGGTCCGGCACCGGTCCCGGAGACCGCGCAGGCGACCGGGAACCCGACCAGCACCCAGCCCCGGATCCTCTCCGGCATGCAGCCCACGGAGGACTCGCTGCAGCTCGGGAACTACATCGGCGCCCTGCGCCAGTGGGTCGCCCTCCAGGACTCCTACGACGCGCTGTACTGCGTCGTCGACCTCCACGCCCTGACGGTCAACCCCGACCCGGAGCGCCTGCGCGAGCGGACGCGTCGCACGGCGGCGCAGTACCTCGCCGGCGGCGTCGACCCGGAGCGGTCCGCGCTCTTC
The DNA here is from genome assembly GCF_051844275.1 of Cellulosimicrobium sp. CpK407. Classification (NCBI taxonomy): domain Bacteria; kingdom Bacillati; phylum Actinomycetota; class Actinomycetes; order Micrococcales; family Promicromonosporaceae; genus Cellulosimicrobium; species Cellulosimicrobium sp. CpK407. The sequence continues at coordinate 10,272 of NZ_JBGNYC010000030.1, read as the reverse complement.
GTGCAGTCGCACGTGCCGCAGCACGCGGAGCTCTCCTGGGTCCTGTCCTGCCAGACGGGCTTCGGCGAGGCCGGCCGCATGACCCAGTTCAAGGACAAGTCCGCGAAGCAGGGCGCCGACGGCACGACCGTGGGGCTCTTCACCTACCCCGTCCTCATGGCGGCCGACATCCTGCTCTACGACGCCGCCCTCGTGCCGGTCGGGGAGGACCAGCGCCAGCACCTCGAGCTCACCCGTGACCTCGCCGAGCGGCTCAACGCCCGCTTCGGCGACGGGACGGCCGTCGTGCCGGAGGCGCACATCGTCCGCTCGGTGGCCAAGATCTACGACCTCCAGGAACCGACGGCGAAGATGAGCAAGTCCTCGTCGAACGGCAAGGGCGTCATCTGGCTCCTCGACGACCCGAAGGTCGCCGCGAAGCGGATCCGGTCCGCCGCGACGGACTCGGACTCCGAGATCCGGTACGACCCGGTCGCCAAGCCCGGCGTGTCCAACCTCCTCACCATCTACTCCGCGCTCACCGGCCGGGACGTCGAGGCGATCGCCGCCGAGTACGACGGCCAGGGGTACGGACGGCTCAAGGTCGACCTCGCCGACGTCGTGGTCGACTTCCTCGTGCCGTTCCAGGAGCGGGCCAACACCTACCTCGCGGACCCCGCCGAGCTCGACGCGGTGCTCGCACGCGGTGCCCAGAAGGCGCGCGAGATCGCTGCCGGGACGCTCGCGCGCATCTACGACCGCGTCGGCCTCCTGCCCGTCGGGGGGCCGACCGCGTGAACCTCCCGGAGCGTGGGCCGGACCAGGTACGGATCGGCATCGCGATCGAGGTGCCCGAGCCCTTCGCGACGCAGCTCCAGGACGCGCGCGCACGGTTCGGCGACCCGCTCGCGCGGTCGATCCCGCCGCACGTCACGCTCCTCGGGCCCACCGTGCTCGACCCGGCCGAGCTCGACGCGGCGCGCGCCCACCTCGCCGCCGTCGCCTCGACCGCGGCGCCGTTCCAGGTCCACCTGCGCGGCAGCGCGACGTTCCGGCCGATCTCGCCGGTCGTGTTCATCCAGGTGGTCGAGGGCATCGCCGAGTGCGAGCACCTCGAGAGCGCCATCCGCACCGGTCCGCTCGCCCAAGAGCTCCGGTTCAACTACCACCCGCACGTGACCGTCGCGCACGAGGTCCCGGACGCCGCGCTCGACGCCGCGTTCGAGGAGATGGCCACCTACGAGGCGCGGTTCGAGGTCGCCGGGTTCTCCCTCTACGAGCACGGCGACGACGGCGTGTGGCGCCCCGGACAGGTCTTCCCGCTCACCGCGGATGCCGGGACCGCGCCCTCCTCGTAGGGTTCGGGGCGTGACGCTGCCTCCCTCCGCCGCTCCCAGCGCCGTCCGGCGCACGAGGGAACGCGTGGAGGCGCTCGTCGAGTGGTGGAAGGACAGCCGTCCCGGGCGCGCGACCTACCGCTACCTGTACGCACGCGGTGCCCTGCTGTGCGGCGGCATCGCCTACTCGGCCCTGTTCTCCCTCTTCGCCGCGCTGACCATCGGCTACACCGTCTTCATGCAGGTCCTCGGCGGGAGCCAAGAGCTCATGGACGCCGTGTTCGGCGAGATCAACGAGCTCGTCCCCGGCCTCATCGCGGTCGACGGGGAGAAAGGCGTGATCGACCCGGACGACCTCCTCCTCCCGCCCGGCCTCAGCGTCACGAGCATCGTCGCCGGGGTCGTGCTGCTCTTCTCGGTCGTCTCCTTCTTGTACCACCTGCGCGGCGCCGTCCGGACGATGTTCGGCGTCAGCGACATCGGGCAGAGCCCCGTCCTCGCGCGCGCACGCGCCCTCCTCGGCTTCTTCCTCCTGGCGCTGAGCATGCTCGTCTCCGCCGTCGCGAGCATCGCCGTCTCCTCGATCGGCTACCAGCTCCTGGAGGCGCTCGGGCTCTCCGGAGGGCCCGCGATCCTCGTCACCGGCGCCGGGCTCGTGGTGAGCGTCCTGCTCGACGCGCTCGTCGTCGTCGTGGTGGTCACGCTGCTGGCCGGCGTCCACGTGCGCCGCCGCGACCTCCTCGTCGGGTCGCTCACCGCCGCCGTCGCGTTCGGCGTCCTGCGCTACCTCGGGTCGTCGTTCGTCGCGGGCAGCGCCAGCAGGAACGCGCTCCTCGCGTCGTTCGCCGTCCTCGTGACGCTCCTCATTCTCGTCAACTTCACCGCGCGCATCCTCCTCGCGGTGTGCGCCTGGATGGCGAACCCGCCCCGCCCGCCCGACCCGGAGCCCGACGGCCCCCGGCACGCCCGCGAGGGTCGCCCGGAGCTCCCCGTCGTCGACGGCACCCCCACGACCGACGCCCGGCACGCGCGCGTCGCCCGGCACGCGGCGTCCGCGGACGTCGGGGTCTCCGTCGTGGCCGTGTCGACGGAGGAGCGTCTCCGCGCCGGGCAAGGGTCCGGCCGACCCTGGAGCCCGATCGTCCGCGGTGTACGCCGCGCTCGCCTCCCGCGCGGCGCGTAGCGGTCGGCGTCTGCGCCGGGTACGCGGTCAGGGTTTCGTGCCTGCGGGGTCGGGTCCGCGGTGGCGGGCGGTTCCTGGTCGAGATGCGAGTAGTGGCCCCTGCGGGCCTCGTTCTCGGGGCGATTTCTCGCTTCTCGTCAGCACGCGTGCGGCTCGTGGTGGCGCGTGGCGTCGTCGGCCGTGGGGCGGGCCGAGTGCGACGGGTCGACGTGTCGGCGGGTCAGGGATCTGGCCTGGGCCTGGAGGCTCGGGGGAGCGCTGACAGGTGCGGTCACGGCTCGACCACGCGGACCGCGAAGCCCCGTACGGACGGCGCAGGGCGCCGACCGTGGCGGTCGGCGCCCTGCGTGCGGGACGTGCGGGGGATCAGAAGGCGCGCGTGATCATCGCGCGCTTGACCTCCTGGATCGCCTTCGTGACCTCGATGCCGCGGGGGCAGGCCTCGGTGCAGTTGAAGGTCGTGCGGCAGCGCCACACGCCCTCCTTGTCGTTGAGGATCTCGAGGCGCTGCGTGGCGCCCTCGTCGCGGCTGTCGAAGATGAACCGGTGCGCGTTGACGATCGCGGCGGGGCCGAAGTACTGGCCGTCGGTCCAGAACACCGGGCACGACGACGTGCACGCCGCGCACAGGATGCACTTGGTGGTGTCGTCGAAGCGCTCGCGCTGCTCCGCGGACTGGAGGCGCTCCTTGCTGGGCTCGTTCCCGGACGTGATGAGGAACGGCATGATCTCGCGGTAGGAAGCGAAGAACGGCTCCATGTCCACGACGAGGTCCTTGACCACGGGCAGGCCCTTGATGGGCTCGACCGTGATGGGCTTGTCGGGGTTGACGTCCTTGAGCAGCGTCTTGCACGCGAGACGGTTGCGGCCGTTGATGCGCATCGCGTCGGACCCGCACACCCCGTGCGCGCACGAGCGGCGGAACGTGAGCGAGCCGTCGTGCTCCCACTTGATCTTGTGGAGCGCGTCGAGCACGCGGTCGGTGCCGTGCGCGAGGACGGTGAACTCGTCCCAGTACGCCTCCTCGCCGTGCTCCGACTCGGGGGAGTAGCGGCGGACGCGGAGCGTGACCTCGAACGAGGGGATCTCTCCGGCCTTGGCCTCGGCGGCCGGGCTCTCGAGTGTGGCAGTCATCAGTACTTCCGCTCCATGGGCTCGTACCGGGTCTGGGTGACGGGCTTGGAGCCCAGGGCGACCTTGTAGCCGTCGAACTCCTCGACGTGGTCGAAGTAGCCGGCGACGTGCCCGTCGGCGACGTCGCTGGCCGAGGTGGGACGGCGGTACGCCATCGTGTGCAGCATGTAGTTGGCGTCGTCGCGGTCGGGGTAGTCCTCGCGGTAGTGACCGCCGCGCGACTCCTTGCGGTTGATCGCCGCGACGACGGTGACCTCGGCGATGTCGAGGAGGAACCCGAGCTCGATGGCCTCGAGCAGATCCGTGTTGAACAGCCGACCCTTGTCCTGGACCGAGACGTTCTTGTACCGCTTCTGCAGGTCGCGGATGTCCGCGAGGGCCTGGTTGAGCGACTCGCCGGTGCGGAACACCTGGGCGTTGGCGTCCATGGTCTCCTGGAGCGCCTTGCGGACGTCGGCGACGCGCTCGCCGTCGGGACGGTTGCGCATCTCCTCGAGCTGCGCGATCACGGCCGCGGCGGGGTTCTCCGGGAGCTCGGTGTAGGAGGCCGTCGCGGCGTACGCGGCGGCGGTGCGGCCCGCGCGCTTGCCGAAGACGTTGATGTCGAGCAGCGAGTTGGTCCCGAGGCGGTTCGAGCCGTGGACGCTCACGCACGCGACCTCGCCGGCGGCGTAGAGGCCCTTGACGACGTTGTGGCTGTCGCGCAGGACCTCGGCCTCGACGTTGGTCGGGATGCCGCCCATCGCGTAGTGCGCCGTCGGGTACACGGGCACGGGCTCGGTGTAGGGCTCGATGCCGAGGTACGTGCGGGCGAACTCGGTGATGTCGGGGAGCTTCGCGTCGATGTGCGCGGGCTCGAGGTGCGTGAGGTCGAGCAGGACGTAGTCCTTGTTCGGCCCGGCGCCGCGGCCCTCGCGGACCTCGTTCGCCATGGACCGGGCGACGATGTCGCGCGGCGCGAGGTCCTTGATGGTGGGGGCGTAGCGCTCCATGAAGCGTTCGCCGTCCGCGTTGCGCAGGATGCCGCCCTCGCCGCGGGCGGCCTCCGACAGGAGGATGCCGAGGCCAGCCAGGCCGGTCGGGTGGAACTGGAAGAACTCCATGTCCTCGAGCGGCAGGCCGCGACGGTACGCCAGCGCCATGCCGTCGCCCGTGAGCGTGTGCGCGTTGGACGTCGTCTTGAAGATCTTGCCCGCGCCACCGGTGGCGAAGATGATCGCCTTCGCCTGGAAGACGTGGATCTCGCCGGTCGCCAGGTCGTAGGCGACGACGCCGGTCGCGGTGACCGTCTCGCCGTCGGGGATCTCGCCCGTGGAGAGGTCGTGGTCGGTGATGAGGTCGAGCACGTAGAACTCGTTGAAGAACTCCACGTCCTGCTTGACGCACTGCTGGTAGAGCGTCTGGAGGATCATGTGGCCGGTGCGGTCCGCGGCGTAGCAGGAGCGGCGCACCGCGGCCTCGCCGTGGTTGCGGGTGTGCCCGCCGAACCGGCGCTGGTCGATGCGGCCCTCGGGCGTGCGGTTGAAGGGCAGGCCCATGCGCTCGAGGTCGAGGACCGCGTCGATGGCCTCCTTGGCCATGATCTCCGCGGCGTCCTGGTCGACGAGGTAGTCGCCGCCCTTGACCGTGTCGAACGTGTGCCACTCCCAGTTGTCCTCCTCCACGTTCGCGAGGGCGGCGCACATGCCGCCCTGCGCGGCGCCCGTGTGCGAGCGCGTGGGGTACAGCTTGGAGATGACGGCCGTGCGGACCTTGCCGGACGACTCCAGCGCCGCGCGCATCCCGGCGCCGCCTGCGCCGACGATGACGACGTCGTACTGATGGGTTTGCATCGGGGTCGATGCCTCCTGGGAGAGAGCCGGGTGGAGCGAGAAGACGGGGGCGAGCTGCGGGAGGTGCTCAGGCCGTGCAGAACGACGCGAGCAGCTCGGCCGGAGCGTTCGCGGGGCACGGGTCGAACGTGAAGATCACGAGCGTGCCGAGGACCGTGACGATCGTGAACGCGAGGTACAGCGCGAGCTTGAGGACGAGGCGAGTGCCGTCACGCTCGGCGTAGTCGTTGATGATCGTGCGCACGCCGTTGGTGCCGTGGAACATGGCCAGCCACAGCATGAGCAGGTCCCAGATCTGCCAGAACGGCGAGGCCCACTTGCCGGCGACGAAGCCGAAGTCGATCGCGTGCACGCCCTCGCCGACCATGAGGTTGACGAAGAGGTGACCGAAGATCAGCACGATCAGCACGACGCCGGAGGCGCGCATGAAGATCCAGCTGTACAGCTCGTAGTTGCTGCGCGTGGCCTTGCGGCGCTTGTACGGGTCGCGCGGGCTCGCGACCGCCGAGGCCGTGGTCGTGGTCGACATCAGTGCCCCCCTCCGAAGACGTTCATGAGGTGACGCGGCAGGAAGCCCGCCATCGTCACGACGAAGAGGCCGACGACGATCCAGAGCATGGTGCGCTGGTACCGCGGGCCCTTGGCCCAGAAGTCGATGAGGATGATGCGGATGCCGTTGAAGGCGTGGAAGACGATGGCCGCGACCAGTCCCGCCTCGCCCAGGCCCATGATCGGCGTCTGGTACGTCCCGATGACGGCGTTGTAGGCCTCGGGCGACACCCGGACGAGCGCCGTGTCGAGCACGTGGACGAGCAGGAAGAAGAAGATGAGCACGCCGGTCACGCGATGCGCGACCCACGACCACATGCCTTCACGGCCGCGGTAGAGCGTGCCAGCTGGTGCACTGGGCACTTTGGGGGCCTCCTGTGGCGAGATCAGGGGGGAGATGTCAGGTTCCGGCCCTGGCCCGGAACTCCCTCAGTCCGGACCGCGGGACCGTCGTCGGCATCGGTCTCTGGGCTTCCACCATAGTGACATCGGCGTCATGATGCGGACCGTCGGAGGCGGCGGAACGCCCCTGCGCGGGGGGTTTGTGACTGATCCCACAGCCCGCGGGGGAACTGTGCGGCTCACTATGCTGCCCTCATGGCCTCCTCGTCCGCCGGGCCGATCCCCGGCTTCCACGCCGTCGTCCCGGCAGGAGGCGCGGGCACGCGGCTGTGGCCGCTCTCGCGCGCCGGCTCGCCCAAGTTCCTCCTCGACCTCACCGGCTCGGGCCGCTCGCTCCTGCAGGCGACGGTGGACCGGCTCGTCCCGCTCGCGGGAGAGCAGGGCGTCGTGCTCGTCACGGGGGACCGGCACGTCGCCGCCGCACGCACCCAGCTCCCCGGCCTGCCGGCCGAGAACGTGCTCGCGGAGCCGTCGCCCCGGGACTCGATGGCGGCCATCGGCCTCGCCGCGGCGGTGCTCGAGGCGCGGCACGGCGACGTCGTCGTCGGCTCGTTCGCCGCGGACCAGGTGATCACGGGGCGCGACTCCTTCGAGTCGTCGGTGCGCGAGGCGGTGGAGGCGGCCCGCGCGGGCTACGTGGTGACGATCGGCATCGCGGCGTCGCGGCCGTCGACGGCGTTCGGGTACGTCCACAGCGGCGCGCCGCTCGGCGTCGCGGGGGCGCCGAGCGCGCAGCACGTGCGCGGCTTCACGGAGAAGCCGGACTCCGCGACCGCGCAGCGCTACCTCGCGTCCGGCGAGTACCGGTGGAACGCCGGCATGTTCATCGTCCGGTCGTCGGTCCTCCTGGGGCACCTCGCGGACCAGCGCCCGGAGCTGCACGACGGCCTGCGCGCGATCGCCGCGGCGTGGGACGGCCCCGACCGCGACCGCGTGCTCGCGGAGCGCTGGCCCGCGCTCGAGCGGATCGCGATCGACCACGCGGTCGCCGAGCCCGTCGCGGCCGTGGGCGGCGTGGCCGTCGTCCCCGGCACGTTCGGCTGGGACGACGTGGGGGACTTCAACTCGCTCGCCGCGCTGCTGCCCTCGGTCGACGGCGCCGGCTCGAAGGTCCTCGGTGACACGGGTCGGGTCGTCCGTCGCGAGAGCGCAGGGTCCGTGGTCGTGCCGGCGAGCGACCGGGTCGTCACGGTGCTGGGCCTCGACGACGTCGTGGTCGTCGACACCCCCGACGCGCTGCTCGTCACCACGCGTGCGCGGGCCCAGCAGGTGAAGTCGATGGTCGACACGGTGCGCGAGCTCGGGATGGACGAGCTCCTGTGACCGCCGACGTGACCCTCGCCGCCCGCATCGCCGCCGCCGCGGCCCGCCACGTGGACGAGGTCGTGGCGATCCGCCGCGACCTCCACGCCCACCCGGAGGTCTCGCGCGCCGAGACGCGGACGACGGCGCTGCTCGCCGACCGGTTGCGCGCCGCGGGGCTCGAGCCGCGGCTCCTGCCGGGCACGGGCCTCGTGTGCGACGTCGGCCCGCAGCCCGGGGACGGGGCGGCCACGGGGTCGCCCGTCCCGGGCCGCGTCGCCCTGCGGGCCGACATCGACGCGCTGCCGCTCCAGGACAGGTGCGACCTCCCGTGGGCCTCGACGGTCCCGGGCGTCGCCCACGCCTGCGGCCACGACGTGCACACCGCGGTGGTGCTGGGTGCCGGCCTCGTCCTCGCCGACCTCCACGCGCAGGGCGAGCTGCGCCGCGGCGTGCGGCTCGTCTTCCAGCCCGCGGAGGAGGTCCAGCCCGGCGGGTCGCTCGACGTCCTCGCCGCGGGCGCGATGGACGGCGTCGACGAGATCTACGCGGTGCACTGCGACCCCAAGGTCGACGTGGGCCGCATCGGGACGCGCATCGGTCCGATCACGTCGGCGTCCGACGAGGTCTCCGTGACCATCGCCTCGCCCGGGGGACACACCTCGCGCCCGCACCTCACGGGTGACGTCGTCTACGCGCTGGGTCAGGTCATCACGCAGGTCCCCGCGGTGCTGGGCCGGCGGCTGGACCCGCGCTCGGGCGTGAACCTCACGTGGGGCGCCGTGCACGCGGGGTCGGCGCACAACGCGATCCCGAGCACCGGGACGGTGCGCGGCACGCTGCGCTGCCTCGACGTGCGCGCGTGGGAGTTCGCGGGTCAGGTGCTGCACGACGCGGTCGAGCAGGTCGTCGCGCCGTACGAGGTCGAGGTGACCGTGCACCACACGCGCGGCGTGCCGCCGGTGGAGAACGACGAGCGCTGCACGGGTCTGCTCGAGGCGGCCGCGCGCGACGTCCTCGGCCCCGACTCCGTGCTGCTCACGGAGCAGTCGCTCGGCGGGGAGGACTTCGCCTGGTACCTCACGAAGGTCCCCGGCGCGATGGCCCGGCTGGGCACGCGGACGCCCGGCGGGCGCAGCTACGACATCCACCAGGGCGACCTGCAGGTCGACGAGCGCGCGGTGGACGCCGGGATGCGCCTGCTCGCCCGTGTCGCCGCCGGTCAGGACGGGTGAAGCGGTCCCGACTCGTGGACAGGCGTGTGTCACGCCTCAGACGCAAAGTGACGCTTGCATAACGAAGCAGCGGCGTTACCGACAAGTAACGTGCAAGACCCGTCGGGCTGATTAGTGTTCGGTCCTATAGAGGCCGACGGACCGGTCCTCCCGTGCAACGGCGCTCGGGAGGGCCCAGGGGTCCTTCCCTGCGCGGCCCTGCTACGAGAACGACAGGAGCTATCAGGTGAAGAGAGCGACTCAGGTCACCGCGCTCGCGGCGGTCGCCGCGCTCGCGCTGGCCGCGTGCGGCGCCGCGCCCGAGGACGACGAGACGACCGGCGGCGGCGAGAACACCGCGGGCGGCAACTCCGACTTCTCCGCGTGCATGGTGTCCGACGCCGGCGGGTTCGACGACCAGTCCTTCAACCAGTCGGGCTACGAGGGCCTCATGCAGGCCAAGGACGAGCTCGGCATCACGACCCACGAGGTCGAGTCGCAGGCGGACACGGACTACGCGCCCAACATCGACAGCCTGGTGCAGCAGGGCTGCAACCTCATCATCGGCGTCGGCTTCCTCCTCGAGGACCCGATCCAGACCGCTGCCGAGGCCAACCCCGACACGCACTTCGCGCTGATCGACTCCTCGTTCTCGGACGCGGACTTCAACCCGGTCGAGATCGACAACGCCAAGCCGATCCTCTTCAACACCGCCGAGGCCGCGTTCCTCGCCGGGTACCTCGCGGCGGGCATGACGGAGTCCGGCACGGTCGCCACGTTCGGCGGCATCCAGATCCCGTCGGTCGCGATCTTCATGGACGGCTACGTCGACGGCGTCGCGAAGTACAACGCGGACAACGGCACCGACGTCAAGGTCCTCGGCTGGGACAAGGCGGCCCAGACGGGCACGTTCACCGGCGACTTCGACAACCAGGCCAACGGCCAGAACGTCACGCAGGGCTTCATCGACCAGGGTGCGGACATCATCATGCCCGTCGCCGGTCCGGTGGGCCTGGGCGCGGCGGCCGCGGCCGAGGGCGCGGGCGCCAAGATCATCTGGGTCGACTCGGACGGCTTCCTCACGACGGACTACGGGAGCCTCATCCTCACGTCGGTCATGAAGCAGATCGGCCCGGCCGTGTTCGACACGGTGAAGGAGTCGGCGGACGGCAACTTCACCAACGAGCCGTACGTCGGCACGCTGGAGAACGAGGGCGTCGGCCTCGCGCCGTTCCACGACTTCGAGGACGCCGTCCCGGCGGAGCTCCAGGACCAGCTCGCGCAGTACCAGGAGCAGATCATCGCGGGCGACCTCGTCATCGAGTCGCCGAACGCGCCGT
>NZ_JBGNYC010000029.1:0-59054 GCF_051844275.1 Cellulosimicrobium sp. CpK407 | reverse complement strand
AGAACCACGGCTCTACCTCGGCAGACCGGGGCTCTACCTCGCGCGACCAGGGCTCTACCTCGCCGCGGGGGGCTGGAATCCTGGGCACCGCTCCGACGTTATGTCAGCAGAACACCGCCGACAGACCCTGAGGAGGTCACATGGCCCGCCTCGCACGCCGTGTCCAGGTAGAGAACGACTACGGCGAGATCATGCACTACGAGCGCCACACCGGCGGCGGCCTCGTGTCGCCGCACGCCCGCGTCCCCGAGTCCGTCCCCGTCGGGTCGGGCACGTACGTCGAGAAGGGAGCCGTCGTCGGGTACGGCTCGCAGCTCGGCGAGGGAAGCTGGATCGACCGCGACGTCACCCTCGGCCGGGACGTCCGCATCGGCGACAACGTGCGCCTCTGCCCCGAGACCCGGGTCGGCGACCGCGCCCGCGTCGGCAGCGGCGCGCGCGTCGGGCGCCGCGTGCTCGTGGAGCCGGGCGCCGTCGTCCCGCCGGACGAGATCGTCCCCGACGACGCGACCGTGCGCCGCCGGGGCGGCGTCCGCTCGGGGTACGACGTCGCCGCCTGAGCACCGCCAAACCCGGGGTCGCCGGCGTCGAACCCGGGGACGTCCCGGGTTCGACGCCGCGGGGCACCCACGGCCCCGGGTTCGGCGCCGCGGCCCGTGGACGTCCTTCCGTCGCGGCGGTCGGGTGCGTAGCCTTGCCGACCGTGACCTTCCCGCCGCACGGCCCCGCCGTCCCCCCGCCGCACCCGCAGCCGACGCCGGTGCACCCGCACCCGCAGGGGCCCGCGGGCGCCGTGGGGCCGCTCGACCCGCGCGCCGTGCTCGAGGGCCGGCCGCCGGGCCGGGCTCGCGTGGGCGTGATCGTGACGATCGCGGTCGCGAGCCTGTGCCTGCTGGTCGGCCTGGTGCTCGCGGCGCTGTCCGGGGTCGGGACGTTCACCGTCGGCCTGCTGCTGGCGCTCGTGCCGCTCGGCATCTGGGTGCCGGTCGTGCTCGCGCTCGACCGCCTCGAGCCGGAGCCGCCGAGCGCGCTCGTCGTGGCGTTCCTGTGGGGCGCCGGGATCGCGACGCTCGTCGCGGGGATCCTCAACACGCTCGGCCTGGAGCTCCTCACCGCGCCGCTGTTCGGCGAGGAGGTCGGCTGGTACGTCGTCGCGTCGTTCGGGGCGCCGTTCGTCGAGGAGATCCTCAAGGGCGCGGTGCTGTTCGGGATGCTGTGGTTCCGCCGGCACGAGATCGACGGCTGGACCGACGGCGTCATCTACGCCGCGATGGTCGCGCTCGGGTTCGCGGCGGTCGAGAACGTCACGTACTTCATCATGGCGGCGCAGGACGGCACGCTCGGCCCGACGTTCGTGCTCCGCGCGCTCGTCACTCCCCTGCTGCACCCGCTGTGCACGGCGCTCACGGGCCTCGGCGTCGCGAGCGCGGCCACGAGCCCGCCCGGCCCGCGCCGGGTCCTCGCGCCGATCGGCGGTCTGGCGGCGGCCGTCGCGCTCCACATGCTGTGGAACGCCTCGACGGGGTTCGGCACGCTCGCGCTCGGGGTCGCCTACCTCGCCGGGCTCGGGGTGCTGGTCACGCTGATCGTCCTGCTCGTGCGGGACCGGCGCCGCACGGTCGCGACGATCCAGCGCCAGCTCGTGCCGTACGTCCCGACCGGGCTGGTCACACCGGCCGACCTCACGATGCTCTCGACGCTCGCCGCACGTCGGCAGGCGCGCGACTGGGCGCGTCGCACGGGTGGTGCCGGCGCCGCGCACGCCATGCGGGACTACCAGCAGGCGGCGACCGAGCTCGCGCTGCTCCACGACCGCGTCGCGCGCGGTGCGGTCGAGGCGTGGCGCGTCGAGGGGCAGCGCCGCGCGCTGCTGCAGCTCATGCTCACGGCGCGCCAGGCGTTCCTCGTGCGGACGCCTCAGCCGCCGCCCGCACCGTGGTCCCCGGGCGCGCCGTCCGGCTTCACGACCGACGCGTGGGTGCCCGGCCAGGGCGCGTACTAGCCCGGCGGACTCCGCCGACGACTACCCGGCGCCGCCGCGGGGCGGCGTCCGGATGACGAGCACCGCGTCGACCGGGGCGCCGTCGAGCGCCCGGTAGGAGTGGTCGGCGTCCGACACCCAGCGCAGCTCGTCGCCCTCCTCGACGACCGCCTCCGCCCCGTGGCGCCCGGCACGCAGGCGACCGCGCGTGATGAGCAGGTGCTCGACGACGCCCGGCCCGTGGGGCGGCGAGGTCCGGTCCGCGTGGGCCTCGAGGTGCAGGTGGTAGATCTCGACGGCCGTGCCGCCGGGCAGGTGGTGCGCATCGAGCAGGCGCGCGGTGACGCCCTCGGACGACACCTCCGTGCCCGCCCGCTCGGCGAGGAGCGTCGCGAGCGGGACGCCGAGCGCCCCGGCCAGCGCGTAGAGGGTCGCGAGCGTCGGGTTGCGCGCGCCGTGCTCGATCTCGGAGAGCGAGCCCTTGCCGATGCCCGCCGCGGCGGCGAGCGCCGAGAGGGAGAGGCCTCGCTCCGCACGCAGCGCACGGAGCTGCGCGGCGACCGCCGCGAGCGTCCCGTCCCCGGCCCGTTCCGGCGGGCGCCCAGGCGCCCCCCCGGTGTCCTCGTCCGGCTGACCTTCCGCGCGCCCCGCCCCGTCGCTCACGGGCCGCAGCCTACCGGCGCGAGTGTCGCGAGGCCTCTGCTACCGTTCCATGAACAGAACGCTTCCTCCGCCGTCCGCCAGGAGCAGCATGGACCCCGCCCCGGACCGCCTGCGCCCCGTCCTCGCCGGCCTCGTGACCGCGCTCGTCGGCTTCACGAGCTCGTTCGCCGTCGTGCTCGCCGGGCTGCGCGCCGTCGGCGCGACCCCCGACCAGGCGGCCTCGGGGCTCCTCGCCCTGTGCGTCACGCAGGCCGTCGGGATCCTCTGGCTGACCACCCGGCACCGCACCCCCCTCACGCTCGCGTGGTCCACGCCCGGCGCCGCGCTGCTCGTGAGCACGGGCGCCGTCGCGGGCGGGTGGCCCGCCGCGGTCGGGGCCTTCTGCGTCGTCGGCGGGCTCGTGCTGCTCACCGCGCTCTGGCCGCGACTGGGCGACCTCGTCGCCGCCATCCCGACCCCGATCGCCCAGGCGATGCTCGCCGGCGTGCTCCTCACGCTGTGCCTCGCTCCCGTGCGCGCGGTCGTCGCGACACCGCTGCTCGTCGCGCCGGTGATCGTCACGTGGCTTGTCCTGCTGCGGGTCGCGCCGCGCTGGGCGGCGCCCGCAGCGCTCGCGGTGACGCTCGCGATCGTCGGGTACGAGGCCGTGCACGGCGGCACGCTCACGTGGTCCGACGCCGTCCCGCGCCTCGACCTCACGGCGCCCACGCTCTCGTGGCAGGCGGTGGTCGGGCTCGCGGTCCCGCTCTACGTCGTGACGATGGCGTCGCAGAACGTGCCGGGTGTCGCCGTCATGGCGTCGTTCGGCTATCGCGTGCCGTGGCGCGAGACGATGACCGTCACCGGGCTCGCGACTCTCGCCGGGGCGACGGCGGGCGGCCACACGATCAACCTCGCGGCGATCTCCGCCGCGCTCGCCGCGGGGCCCGAGGCGCACCCCGACCCCCGGCGCCGCTGGCTCGCCGCCCACACCGCCGGGTGGGCGTACCTCGTGCTCGCCGTCGGTTCCGCCGGCCTCGCCGCGCTCGTCGCCGCCGCGCCCGCGGGCCTCGTCGAGGCTGCGGCGGGGCTCGCGCTCGTCGCGACGCTCGGCGCGGCCGTCGCGGGCGCCGTCGCCGAGCCGCGCGGTCGCGAGGCGGCCGTCGTGACGTTCCTCGTCGCGGCGAGCGGCGTCGTCGTCGCCGGCATCGCCGCCGCGTTCTGGGCGATCCTCGCCGGGCTCACCGTCCACGCGGTGCTCACGGCTCGCCGTCGGCCGCCGAACAAGAACCCGGACCCCCGCGAGGTAGAACACCCCGTCGCGAGGTAGAACCCTGCGTCCTCTACCTCGCGACGGGGTGTTCTACCTCGCGGGTGCCGGTGCTGGCTCGAGCGGGTCCGGTCCGAGGACGGGGAGGTTGTCGCGGAAGACGTTCGTCGGGTCGACGCGGCGCTTGACCTCGCGCAGTCGCTCCAAGGTCGCGGGCGGGAACGCGTCCGTCACCCGCTCGGGGCGGCTGTCGGTGTCGAAGCTCAGGTACATGCCCTCGAACACGTCCGCCAGCGCGTCCCAGCGCGCGTCGAGCCGGGAGCGGCTCGCTCCCATCGCCACGACCGAGAAGTTCGCGGACCGGTGCGCGTACGCCGTCGCGTCCACCGGGACGTCCGACGCCGCGCCGCCGGTCGAGCGGATCTGGAAGAAGTACGTGTCGCCGCTCGCGACGAGGCCCGCGAGCCGGGCCGCCGCCTCGGGCGTGAGGTGCTCCAGCAGGCCGGAGCGCGACACCGGCTCGCCCTGACCGCCGTGCGGGCCGGGCGCGGGCGCGGAGACGACGGCGTCGTACGGCACGATCTGCGCCGTCGCCTGCGCGAGCAGCGGGGAGATCGCCGCGAACGGCTGCAGCCGGGCGAGGACGGTGTCGGGGTCGTCGGAGTCGACCATGGTCATGGACTGTGCGACGACCGGCTGCCCCGGCCGCGGGCGCCCGACGATCAGGAAGCTCGTCGTGTCGCGCGGCGACGCCTCGACCGTCGCACCCCAGCGCTCGAGGAACCCGGCGAGGTCGGAGGCGTCGTGCACCATCTGCGCGAACCCCACCGCGGACACCTCGTCCGCGACGAGCTCGAACGACGTCACGATCCCGACCTGCGACCCCGCGCCGCGCACGGCCCAGAACAGGTCCGGGTTCTCCTCCGCGCTCGCCCGCACCACCGACCCGTCGGCGAGCACGACCTCGACGGCGCGCACGTGGTCGATCGTCAGACCGTGGGCGCGGCCGAGGAAGCCGATGCCGCCCGCGGTCGCGAGCCCGCCCACACCGACGCCGCCGTAGTCGCCGGACGTGATCGCCCAGCCCCGCGGCGCGAGCGCCGCCGCGACCTCGCCCCAGCGTGCGCCGGGCCCGACGCGCACGAGGCGCGCGGCGTCGTCGAGCACCTCGACGGCGTCGAGCGCGCCCAGGTCGAGGACGATCCCGCCGTCGTTCGTCGAGCGCCCGCTGATGCCGTGGCCGCCGGAGCGGACGGACAGCGGCACGGTGCGCGTCACCGGCTGGGCGCGTGCGAAGGCGAGCGCCTCGACCACCTCGGCGGTGTCGCGCGGGCGGAGCACGAGCCCGGGTGAGCCGCCGCGCAGGTAGTTCGAGCGCACGCCCGCGTACGCCGCGTCCCCGGGCTCGACCGCGCGCTCCGCGAGCGGGGCGGGGACGTCGTCGTACGCGATGCCCGGACGGCGCGCCGTGCGGACGGCGAGCGGCACGACGCGCGACGTGTCGGTCCCGCGCGCGGCACGCCCGGCGGCGACCGCGTCGCGCAGCGCGGGCGCGACCTCCTCGGCGAACCGGCGGGTCGTGCTTTCGTCGTCGGTCGCGAGGATCAGCGTCGAGACGCCCTCCTCCAGGACGAGCGGCACGAGCCGCTCCACCCAGGCCTCGGGCGGTCCGGCGAGGTCGGGCGCGCCGCCCAGGCCGCCACCGCCGTCGTCCGCCCCGAAGGTCCCGGACACGTTGAGCAGGCGCGTGACCTCGCGCGGGTCGCGCCCGACGGCGGTCGCGGCCTCGTCGATGCGCGCGTTGCCCGCGCGCAGCCCGTCCAGGCCGATGCGACCCAGCGACGGGAGCCAGCCGTCGGCCTTCTCGCCGACGAGGCGCAGCATGCGGGGGCCGAGCGCGCCCAGCCACACGGGGATGCGGCGCGTGGTGCCCGGGCCGGGGGTCGCGCCGTCGAGCCGGTGGTGGCGCCCGGGGACGAACAGATCGCCGGCACCGTCCTCGCCCCAGATCGCGCGGATCACCTCGATCGCCTCGGCGAGCGCGTCGACCGACTCGCCCGGGGTGAGCCGCTCGACGCCCATCGAGACCATGGCGTCCCAGAACGCGCCGGCACCCAGGGCGAGGTCGACGCGCCCGTCGGACAGCAGGTCGAGGCTCGCCGCCGCGCGCGCGAGCACCCCGGGCTGGCGCATCGGGACGTTGACGACGTCGGGCGCGACGTGGATGCGCTCCGTCGTGGACGCGACGTACGACAGCAGCGTCCACGTGTCGAGGAAGCGCGGCTGGTAGGGGTGGTCCTGGAACGTCACGAGGTCGTAGCCGAGGTCCTCGGCGAGACGCGCGAGCCCGACCGTCGCGTCCGGGTCCTGCGCCGAGGGCGTGACGAACGTGCCGAGCCGGAGCGGGTGGCCGTAGTCGGTCATGCGCGGACCTCGCCGTCGGTCGTGGCGCCCGAGGCCGGGCCGCCGGCGCCCCGCGCGGCCGCGACCAGCTCGCGCGCCGCGGGGGCGACCTCCTGACCGACGACGGCGAGCGTCGTCGGGTCGTCGCCCGCGACGATCCACGTGGACACGCCGTGCTCGAGCGTCACCTCCGCGACCTGCTCGGCCCACTGGCGCGGCGAGCCCTGGAGGAAGCCCGCACCGCCGTCGGCGGTGAACCGGCCGCCGACGTTGAGCAGCCGACGCACGGCGCGCGGATCACGACCCGCGGCCTCGGCGGCGGCGTCGATCGTCGCGTTGCCCTGCGCCAGCGCCTCGAAGCTCTGCAGGTACGCGAGCGACGGGAGCCAGCCGTCGGCCTTCGCCCCGACGAGGCGCAGCATGCGGGGCTTGAGCGCGCCGACCCAGATCTCCACGTCGTGCGCGGGTGCGGGCCCACGCTTGGGCCCGTCGACGCGGTGGTGCGTCCCGCCTGCGACGAGGCGGTCTCGGGTCGACGTGTCCCACAGCCCGCGGACGACGTCGATGCCCTCGGAGAGCGCGTCGACCGACTCCCCCGGTGTCAGGCGCTCGCCGCCCATGGCGACGATCGGGTCCCAGAACCCGCCCGCGCCGAGCCCCAGCTCGACGCGCCCGCCCGAGAGCCGGTCGAGGCTCGCCACGGCCCGCGCGAGCACGGCCGGCGGGCGCAGCGGCAGGTTGAGCACGTTGCCCGCGATCCGGACGCGCTCGGTGCGCGCGGCGACCCAGGACATCAGCGTCCACGTGTCGAGGAACGCCGCCTGGTACGGGTGGTCCTGGAACGTGACGAGGTCCAGCCCCACCTCCTCGGAGAGCTGAGCCAGCGCGACGGCCTGGTGCGGCGCCGCGGCGGTGGGCGTGACGAAGGACCCGAAGCGCAGGTCGTGGCCGTAGTCGGGCATAGCTCCTCGCGATCTCGGAATGCGTTGTTGAGCAGAACATATCTGTAACAGATAGGTGGTGCAACCGCATTCCCGGCGGTAGGCTGGGCGGATGAGCACGACCACGACGACCGCCGCACCCACCGGCCCGGCCGAGCTCCCCGGGCGCCTCGAGGACCTCGGCTGGCACCTCGGCGTGCTCCTGCGTGCCTACCGCGCGACGGTCGAGCAGGCCCTCGACGACGTCCCCCACGGCACGCGTGGCTACCAGGTCCTCGTCACCGTCGCACAGGGCGACCACCCCACCCAGCTCGCGCTCGCCGAGCACCACGGCATCGACCGGACCGTCATGACCTACCTCGTCGACGACCTCGTCGCCGCAGGCCTCGTCGAGCGGCAGCAGAACCCCGCCGACCGCCGCGCGCGCCGCGTCGTCGCGACGCCCGAAGGCCGCCGTCGGCTCGCCGGGTGGGCCTCCGCCGTGCACGACGCCGAGGAGCACCTCCTCGACATGCTCTCCCCCGACGAGCGCAGCGCCTTCCGCACACTCATGCGCCGCGTCGCGTGCGACCTGCGCGACGTCGACGCCACCACCGACCCCTGCACCGTCGCCGAGCACACCCTCGGCAACACCACTCCGCCGAAGCAGACCCCCGCTCGACCGAGGTAGAACCCTGGTCGCGCGACCCGGGTTGCACCGCGTGCAACCACGGCTCTACCTCGCGCGGGCGGGGTTCTACCTCGGGAGCGGGTCGGCCGCGGTGGGCGAGGCGTCGGCCTCGGTGAGGGCGGCGTCGGTGTCGTCGGAGTCGTGGCCGCGGAGGGGGTAGAACCAGAAGCACACGAACGCGAGCGCGGCGAGGACCACGGGCACGCCGCCGAGGAGGAGGCGCACGCCCGTCGCGACGCTGTCCGGCTGCACGACGTCGCCCGCGCCCTCGACGTACCCGCTGGCCGAGAGCACTCCGGCGACGAGCACGGCCTGGACGATGACGGACCCGCGCACGACGAACCCGTTGGCGCCGAAGTACATGCCCTCGCGGCGCAGGCCGGTGCGGCGCTCGTCGTCGTCGATGACCTGCGCCAGCGCCACCTCGAGCACCTGCATGAGGCCCGCGACGCCGACGCCCACGGCGAGGCCGGCGAGCGCGGCGCCGAGGACGGTGGACGGGATCAGGTAGAGGCACGTCGCGAGGCCGTACACGGCGACGACCCACAGCATGGCCGAGCGCGGGCCGATGCGCCGCACGACCCACGACCACCCGACGATCGACGGGATCGCGGCGACGAAGATCGGGGCGAGCAGCAGCGTCGCGTCGGCCTCGGCGCCGCCCAGCGTGTACCGCACGTAGAACGGGATCGCGGCGAGCACGATCGCGGTCGTGCTCTGGAGCAGGAGCGACCCGAGCACGTAGGTGACGAACGCCCGGTTGGCGAACGTGTACCGGAGCTGGTCCCCCAGCCCGACGGCGGCCTCGCGCTCGCGCACGGTCGCGACGTCGACCGGGCGCTCGACCATGCCGGCGAGGGACCACACGAAGAACGCGAGGCTCACGACCGCGAGCAGCAGCGCCATCCAGGTCCACCCGAGCGTGCCGTACAGCAGGGGCGCGCCGGCGGTGCCCAGGATCATCCCGACGAGGCCGAAGATCTGGCGCGGGGTGTTCCCGCGGGCGCGCTCCGCCGTCGTGCGGAAGATCTCGGGGAACAGCGCCGAGATGTTGAGCGCGACGACGACGTACGCGACGTCGAACAGGGCCACGACGACGAGGAACCACACGACGAGGCCGACGGGGCCGACGGCGGGCGGCATCCACACGAGCGCGAACGCGACGACGAGCGGCACGATCCCGAGCACGATCCAGGGGACGCGGCGGCCCCACCGCGTGCGACGCCGGTCGGAGGCGGCGCCGACGAGCGGGTTGAGCAGGGCGTTGAGGATGCCGTGCGCGACCATCGCGCCCGCGACCCAGCCCGCGCGCACGCCGAGGTGGTCGACGTAGAAGTAGACGACGAACGCGGAGAACGTCTGCATGAGCAGGTTCGAGGGGAACGCGGACGCTCCGTAGGCGATCGTCCGTGCGCGCGAGGGCGCGCCGACGAGCCGGCGGTCCCGCGTCCGGGCGAGCAGCCCTCCGCCCGCCGTCGGCACGCTGCCCGACGGCGCCGGCTGCGGGGCGCTCACCGCTCGCCCCGCTGCACCGCGCGCAGGTCCCGCCAGCCGACGCGGACGATGCCCTCCTCGGCGATCACGGCCGCGACGGCCGGGTCCGCGAGGAGCCGGTGCTCGAAGCCGCGCTTCGCGACGCCGTAGTCGGCGACGTCGCCGAGCTCGTCGTCGTCGAGCATGGGGTGGAGGAAGATCTCGGTCACGCCGGACGGGACGCGGCGCAGCAGGTCGAGGAAGTCGGCCCGGACGTCCTCGTAGTCCTCCTCCTCGACCGTCCCGGCGCCGTCGAGCTCGAACGGGTGGGTCCAGAGCCGGTCGACCAGGACGACGCCGAGCGCGTCCGCGGCGGCCGTCGCCTCGTCGAGCAGCGGCTGGAAGTCGCCCGGGGGCAGCACCATCCCGTCGGTCGTGCGGGGCAGACGGAACGGCAGCCGGTGCCGGGCGGCGAGCTCGAAGACCTGCGGCAGGAACGAGCGCCCCGTCTCGAGCCCGTAGACGGAGCCCATGTGGTTGTCGAGGTGCGAGACGTCGACCCCGGCCGCGAGCGCCGCGTCGAGCTGGGCCGTGAGCTCGGCGACGACGTCCTCGACGCGCGCCTGGCGCTCGACGGTCAGCACGTCGCGCGGGAAGTAGCCCGCGTCGTCGACCAGGGACGTGCCCGTGCCGGTGAGCGGGCGCCACCGGTACCGCGTCCACTCGCTGGTCAGCACGAGGTGCACGCCCACGTCGACGGGGTGCGCGGCCGCGAACGCGAGCGCGTCCGGCGCCCACCCGCACGGGACCATGACCGTCGCGGAGTCGACGTGCCCCGCGAGGAGGAGCTCGGAGACCGCGCGGTTGGCGGCGCGGCACATGCCGTAGTCGTCGGCGTTGAGGATGATCGCGCGCGCGTCGGCGGCGAGGCCCAGCCGGGAGACCAGGTCCGACGGCGGCGCTCCGCCGCCCGGTGCTGCCGCGGTCACGACGCCGCCTCCTCGCGCTCGTCGGCGATGTCGCCCTCGCCCGGCGCGGGGTGGGCGGCGGCGGAGCGGAACACCTCGTCGCGCAGCGCGTCGCTGGCCGAGCGGGCGGCCCCCACCACGACGGCGTCGCACGTGAGGTCCGACGAGACGACCCGGACGGGGAGGACGGCGATCTTCTCCGCGAGGAAGCGCGTCACGCGGTCCGCGATCGGCGCGCGCGCCGCCTGGTTGGTGAGGACGAAGAGCTCCGGCTCCACCACGAGCGCCACCGACGCGGCGACGACCCCGATCCGCTCGGCGACCTCGTCGAGCACGTCGTTCGAGGCGCCGTCGCCGTGCTCGGCCCGGTCCACGACGTCCTTGACGGTCACGTCGTCGGGCAGGCCGTGCTCCTTCGCGAGCGACGCGAGGGACGACGCCCCCAGCGCCTCGGAGCCCAGCGCTCGGGCGGGGTGCGGCAGGAACGAGACCTCGCCGGCACCGCCCGCGAACCCGCGGTGGAGCTTCCCGTCGAGCACCAGCCCGGCCCCGAAGCCGTCGCCCAGCCCGAGCACGACGAACGAGCGCGCCCCGGCCGCGGCGCCGTCGCGCTGCTCGGCGAGCGCCGCGAGGTTGAGGTCGTTCTCGAGGGTCACCGGGCACCCGAGGGCGTCCTCGAGCGCGTCGACGAGCTCGGTCCCGCCCTTCTCGTAGCCGGGGACGCGGCGGATCGTCCGCAGGTCCGACCCGACGATCAGCGGGACGGCCGCGACCGCGCGCGTCACCTCGATCGTCGGCCCCTCCGCGAGCCGCGCCTGGGCGTCGCTCACGCACGCGCGGGCGAGCTCCGCGGCCGCACGGGCGCGCGCCGTCGTCGTCGGCTTGACGTCCCGGCGCTCCGCACGGGCCCGGATCGCACCCGTGACGTCGACGAGCGCGACCCGCACCCGGTCGCGCGCGACGTCGATGCCCAGCCCGAACGCGTAGTCCGGGTCGACGCGGTACAGCGTCGCGGCGGGCCCCCGCCGGTCCCGGTCGAGCCCGGCCTCCGTGACCACGCCCGTGGCCTCGAGCGCCCGCAGCGTCTGCGCCACGGTCGTCTTGGACAGACCGGTCGCCGAGACGACGTCGGGCCGCGCGACCCGCGCGCCCGTGCCGAGCACGTCGAGCACGGCGCGTGCGTTGAGGGTGCGCAGGAGGGCGGGCGTACCGGCGGGAGTGGTGTCCATCTGGTCTCCGTCGAGCAGTGGGTGGGTCGATCAGACATGTCCGGGGCCGTGCGGGTAGAGCGGGAAGTTCCCTACCCGCCCGGAGACTAACCAAGGTCCCGGAGGTTGTCGACGGCAACCGGTCTCCCTGTGGACGGCCTGTACCGTGGCGTGGTGATCCGCCGAGCCCTCGCCCGCGCCTACTGGGCGACCAGCCGGTGGTCCCTGCGCTCCGAGCCGTACGACACCCGCCGCCCGACGCTCCTCGTCGGCGCCCCGCACACGTCGAACTGGGACTTCGTCCTCATGCTCGCCATCGCCTGGAGCACGGGCATCCACGTGCGCTGGCTCGGCAAGCACACGCTGTTCGCGGGCCCGGCCGGCCCGCTCATGCGCGCGCTCGGCGGCATCCCCGTCGACCGGCGCGATCCGAGCCGGGTCGTGGCCGACGTCGTCGCGCGCCTCCGCGCCGGCGAGGTGTTCTCGCTCGTCGTGACGCCCGAGGGCACGCGCGGCGCGGGGTCGTACTGGAAGTCGGGCTTCTACCGGATCGCGCGCGAGGCGCACCTGCCGGTGACCCTCGGGTACGTCGACCGCACCACCATGACGACCGGCCTCGGCCCGACCATCGAGCTCACGGGCGACGTGCGCGCCGACATGGACGTCGTGCGCGCGTTCTACGCCGACAAGTCCGGCCTCCGCCCGGCGCTGCGCACCGAGCCGCGGCTCCGCGAGGAGGACGCGGCCGCCTGACGCCCGCGCATCGGCCGGCCCGCCGCGCTCAGGGAACCCGGAGGATCCGCACCGGGTCCCGTCGAGCGGCGACGACCGCGGGAGGGACCGCGCCGACGACGCAGACGGCCAGGGCGAGCACCGCGACGCCGACCAGGAACGACGCTGACGGGAGCTCGCCCGCGAGCACGACCACCGTCGCCGCGCCTGCCGCCGCGCCGAAGGCCACTCCCAGGGACGCCGCGACCGCCGTCTGGACGAGCACGAGGACCACGATCGCGCTGCGCGTCGCGCCGAGCGCACGTCGTCGTCCGAAGTCCCGTCGCCGGGCCGAGACCGCACCGAACACCGTCGCGCACACGATCACGAGGCCGACGGCGAGGACCGTCGTCATGAGCCGTCGCGACGCCGCGCCGAGCTGACCGGCGACGACGTCCCGCAGCGCGATCGCACCCGTGGGTTCCTCGACCACGACGCCACCGGGCGACCGTGCGGGCAGCACGTCGGGGAGCAGCCGCGCCAGCGCGGGGACGGTCGCGACGTCGCGCGCCATCGCGTAGACGTAGCGCACCTCGTGACCCGCCGGGTCGGTGGCGACGAGCGCCGTCTCGCGCAGCGACGCGAGCGGACCCGCCGCGTCGACCACCCCGACGACCTCCCACGACCGCACGCCGTCGGTGAGGACGCCGACCCCGTCCACGAGCCCCAGCGCTCTCGCCGCGTCCACGCCGACGACGGCCTCGCCCTCCGCCGGCGCGCGCCCGGAGACCGTACCGACGTCGGCGGGAAGAGACCCGTACAGAGCCCGCAGCGGGACGACGTCACGCGCCGTGGCGTCCGCGTTGCGCACGTCCGTCGCCGAACCGGTCCCGAAGGCCCATGTGACGCCGTCGATCCGTGCCAGGGCCGCGACGCCGTCCGCGGCGACGCCGGCGTCGCCCTTGGCGTCCGCCGCCGTGACCAGTCGCGTACCGGTCGAGTCGATCGTCGCCATGACGGCGCGCTCCCCCGCCGCAGACTGCCCGGTCGTCGCGAGCACGACGAGGCAGACGACGGCGACGACGACCGCCGTCGTGAGGGTCGCGACCGGTTGCGCCAACGCGGACCGGACGCCGTCGCGGACGAGCGCCGTCGGACGTGGGCTGCCGGGCGCGCGGGACGTGCTCACGAGAGCACCAGCCGGTGGTCCGCCTCGGCCGCGAGCTCCTCGTCGTGCGTCGCGACCACCACGGTCGCGCCGTCGCGCGCGTGCTCGACGAGCGCCTCCCACACGACACGCGCCGACGCGTGATCGAGGTTCCCGGTCGGCTCGTCGCCGAAGAGGACGCGCGGCGACGTGAGCAGCGCGCGGCACAGAGCGACGCGCTGCGCCTGGCCTCCGGAGATCTCGCCGGGTCGGTGGGTCGCCCGGTGTCCGACGCCGAACCTCGCCAGGAGCTCCTCGGCCCGCGACCGTGCGGCACGAGTCCCCATCCCGGCGAAGAGCGCCGACTCGCACACGTTGTCCAGGATCGAACGCGCCGGGTCGAGCATCGCGTCCTGGAACACGAAACCGACGTGGGCAGCGCGCAGTCGTGCCGCCTCCGCGTCTGCCAGGCCCGACGCCGGCTCGCCGTCCCACAGCACCTCGCCGCTCTCGGCACGCAGCATCAGGGCGAGCACGTACAGCAGCGTCGACTTGCCCGACCCGGACGGCCCCGTCACGGCAGTCACGGCACCGGGCGCGAAGGCGGTCGTCAGGTCGTCGATGACGGGCGGCGTGCCGTGGCGGTACGCGAACGTCAGACCGTCCGTCGCCAGGACGGTCACCCCGTGTCCGCCTCGAAGAGTCGGACGACGTCGCCGACCTCGACGCCCTCCACCACCGAACGGCCCGAACCGCTCGACACGATCGTCACCGCGGCCTCGCGCCCGTCGGCGGTGCCGTCCTCCACGACGACCTGCACGGAGCCGTCCGCCCGCGTGCGCAGCGCCGCGGCGGGCACCGTAGGCCCGGTCGCCTCCTCGACGACGACGATCTCTCCGTCGAGGACGACGGACGCGACCACGTCAGCGGATGGCGCAGGTCCGCCGCCGGCGGTCCCGCCCTCGACGGCCCGCACGACGTCGAGCGCGGCGCAGTCCGACCCGCACACCGGGCCTCCGTCGGGCGCCGTGAGCAGCAGCCGCAGCGACCCGTCGCTCGTGCTCGTCGCGGACGAGATCGTGGCGTCCCAGGTCGACTCGCCGCTCCGCACGCGCGCAGGACCGCTCGTGGGGACGAGCGACGCCTGCTCGACGCTCAGCACCATCTCGAAGACCGGGTCCCCGGTGATCGTCGACACCAGGCGCTCGCCCGGCGCGAGCACCGCGCCGACGACCACACCCGGATCGAGCACGATCCTGGCCGGGAGGTCGGTGACGAAGTAGACGTCGCCCGTGCGCACGACACCGTCGACCGGGAACCCGGCATCCTTCTGCCACGCGCGCACCGCGCGCTCGGTCGCGGGCCCGAAGACGCCGTCGCCGCGACGCGCCGTCAGGTACCCGGCCTCGCGGAGGTACGCCTGGAGCTGGGCGACGTCCTGCCCCTCGGTACCCGCGCCGAGGTCGCGGAAGGCGGGCACACTGCCCGCGAGGACGACGACGGGGCGCAGCCCGACCGTGAGGAGCCGGTCCCCGGCCGCGACCGTCGCGCCCGGCTCCACGTCGACCGTCGTGACCGTGCCGGTACTCGCCCCGGCAACGAGGTCCGCCGTCGGCCAGGTCACCGTGACGGGCACGCTCACTGAGTGCCCGACGGTCTCCTCCGCCACGGTGTAGGTGAGCGCCTCCACCGAGGCGGTCTCGACCGTGGGCGGGGCGAGCGTCGCTCGCCCCGCCCACGCTCCGGCGCCGAGCGCCACCAGCACCGCGAGGACCCAGCCCGTCGTGGTGCGCCACGACCGACGTGCCGCTCTCACGGAGCCGTCCTGCCGCGTCGGGCTCGACTCCTAGCGTCTCGCTCCGGTGCCGAGATCACGACCCGAGCCCCGCCGGTGGGTCGCTGAGATCAGGAGAGAAGACGATTCCGGACTCGACACAGATCCCCTTGAGCCGGAACCACTCCGACTCCTCGATCTCGGGATCCTGCTCGTAGAGGTCCATGTAGGGCGCCCAGACCTCCTCGCCGGCGTCGAACCCCTCGACCCACGACGCCTTCGACGGCGGATCCGGCAGGTCGTACCCCTGCGCCGCGAGGCACTCCCACGTCTCGACGGACTGGTCGTAGACCGTCCCCGTCGGATAGTCGACGAAGCCGGCGAGCGGCTCGGACTCCTCCCAGCACTCGTAGGCCGCGGCCTGGAGCCGCTCGACCTGCGCGGGCGGCACGCCGTCCGCCGAGTAGCTCGCGCTCCCGTCGACCTCGGCCTGCGCGTACGGCAGCCCACGTTCTCCCATGCACGCGGCGACGGCACGATCGAGCCGCTCGTGGGCCTGCAGGGTCTCGAGCATCCACCCCGGCTGCGCGTAGGACGCCGTGGGTGCCGGAGCAGGGAGCTCCGCGGTGCACGCCGTGGCACCCCCGAGGAGCGCGACGAGCACGACGGCACGTCGCACGCTGCGCGCTCGGCACCCGCGACCTGCGCCCTCCCGCGCGACTGCCCGACGGTCAGCGGACACTGCAGTCACCCGACCCCCGGGGCCACTCGTCGTCGTCGACGCCGCTCGACACGGACCAGCCCGTGAAGCGAACTCCCGCACGCACGATCCCGTAGACCCGAGTCTTCGACGATCCCGACGTGATGTCGATCCTGTCGTTGGCGTTCACCCAGACCCAGCCGAGTGCGTTCCCTCGCGTGACGACCTGACGGTCGGCAGGGCAGTCCGTGTAGTCCGCGATCAGCGCGGCGGAAGCCGTCCCTGCACCGCCGAGAACCAGTCCGGCACCCAGTGCGCCCGTGACAAGTCCTGTGAGAACTCTCTTCATCTCAGCCCCCTCACTGAAGACACGGCGGAGGCCAGACACCTGCGTCAACCCCCTGCCGACCAGCGCACACGCGCCGACCACCTGACGCTAGGGGGCACTGCTCGGATAATGCAAGCACCCCTTCCCAATGCGTGGCCGCTCGATGCCACCCGCTACGGGGTCCCCGCACACCTCGGGCCCCGCAGCCCCTCTCCCGTGTGCGTTCCTCGACCCGCCAGGTGCGTCCTGACCTGCGCCGTCGTACAACCCGGCGGCGTGCTTAGGGGCAATCACCTACCTCCCGTAATCCTCGCGGAACCGTTGCCCGGGGAAGCGGGCGTGCCTAGCGTCCGTCGGGTCAAGGCCGACGAACCGGGCTTCGCGCCGCCGTCGGCACCCCGACCAAGGAAGCGAGACCCTCATGAGACGACTCCGCGCGACCCTCGTCGCCGCCGTCGTGGGCGCGGCCGCGATCGTCGCCCCGGTCGTGGTCGCCCCGAGCGCCTCGGCGCACGGCTGGATCACCTCGCCCGCGAGCCGCCAGGAGCAGTGCGCCAGCAGCGGCACGCTCTCGTTCGACTGCGGCGAGATCAAGTACGAGCCGCAGAGCGTCGAGGCCGTCAAGGGCTCGATGCAGTGCTCCGGCGGCAGCCGGTTCGCCATCCTCGACGACAGCAGCAAGCCCTGGAAGCGGACGACCGTGGGCAGCACCGTGACGTTCCAGTGGGAGCTCGAGGTCGCGCACGCCACGAGCACGTGGGAGTACTTCGTCGACGGCGTGCTCTTCAAGACGTTCAACGACGGCGGCAAGCGCCCGGCGTACGACGTCTCGCACACGCTCACCGGCCTGCCGTCGGGCAACCACACGATCCTCGCGCGGTGGAACATCGCCGACACGAACAACGCGTTCTACAACTGCGTCGACGTGAACGTCAACGGCACCGGCGGCAACGATCCGGACCCCGAGCCGACCGACCCGGAGCCCACCGACCCCGGGCCCGGGGAGTGCACCGCCCCGGCGTGGGCCGCCGGCTCCGTCTACCTCGGCGGCGCCACGGTGTCGCACGACGGCCGCACCTACCAGGCCAAGTGGTGGACGACGGGCGAGAACCCCGCCCAGAGCGGCCAGTGGGGCGTCTGGAAGGACCTCGGCGCCTGCTGACCTGACACCTCTCACCGAGCGCTGCACACTCGCGGCCGGGAGACGCACCTCTGTGCGCATCTCTCGGCCGCGGGCGCATCCCTGACCGGCGGACGCACGACGTTTCTCCGAGGTCCGCCGCCCGGACGCCGAGGACCGGTCCCTGCGGAGACGGCCGGGCTACGTGGTCCCCACATGTTTTTCACCCGCCGAGGGGCTCGGGACGGGCTCTCCGCCCCCGCGGGCACGACCGCGCAGGCGCACGATCCCGGCGAACCGGGCCCGCCGGGTACGGGACTTCCCGTACCCGATCCCGGTCGTGCGTAGTCGTTGAGCGGACGCGTCCGGGCTGCCTACGGTCCACCCCGTCACGGCCGACGGTGCGGGCTCCGCACGGCGTCGGCCCTCCCCGACACAGGAAGCGAGTCCCCCATGAAGCGACTTCGCGCGGCGCTCCTCGCCGCCGTCGTGGGCGCGACCGCGATCATCGCCCCGATCGCGATCGCCCCCAGCGCCTCGGCGCACGGCTGGATCACGTCCCCCCCGAGCCGGCAGGACCAGTGCGCCACCGGCGCCACGTCCTTCGACTGCGGCGGGCTCAAGTACGAGCCGCAGTCCGTCGAGGCCGTCAAGGGCTCGATGCAGTGCTCCGGCGGCAGCGGCTACACGATCCTCGACGACGCGTCGAAGCCCTGGCCCCGCACGACCACCGGCCAGGAGGTGACCTTCCAGTGGAAGCTCACCGCGAACCACGCGACGAGCGTGTGGGAGTACTTCGTCGACGGCCAGCTCTTCGCGTCGTTCGACGGCGGCGGCGTGCAGCCCCCCAAGGACATCTCGCACACCCTCAAGGGCCTGCCCCTCGGCAACCACACGATCCTCGCGCGCTGGAGCGTCGCGGACACGGTGAACGCGTTCTACAACTGCGTCGACCTCACGGTCACGGCGGACGGCACGAACCCCGGCGGGGAGAACCCCGGCGGCGGCGAGGGCGAGAACCCGGGCGGCGGCGAGCCGGGCCAGTGCACCGACCCGGCGTGGTCCTCGACCGCGACGTACACCGGCGGGGCGAAGGTCTCGCACGACGGGAACATCTACGAGGCGAAGTGGTGGACGCTGAACAACGTCCCGGGCGCCGAGCAGTGGGGCCCGTGGAAGCTGGTCGGCGCCTGCTGACCCGCTGACCCCGCGACGGCGGGTGTCCTCGTCCCTCGGGGCGAGGGCACCCGCCGTCGTGCGTGCCGGGCGTGGACGGCGCGCCGGGGTACGCGGAAGCACGTACGAGCTTTGCCCAATTGTCCGCACTCCGCACATTTCGTAGCGTCGACAGTGCCCGATCCGAGAGCGGCCCGCGACGAAGCGCGCCGCAGGACCCATGCACCACCGGATGGAGAGCGAGACAACTCATGCGAAGACTGAGAGCGGTACTCCTGGCGGCCGTCGTCGGCGCGGTCGCGATCATCGCCCCCGTGGCCATCGCCCCCAGCGCGAGCGCGCACGGCTGGATCACGTCCCCGCCCAGCCGGCAGGACCACTGCGCGAAGGGCACGACGTCCTTCGACTGCGGCGGCATCAAGTACGAGCCGCAGTCCGTCGAGGCGCCCAAGGGCTCGATGAAGTGTTCCGGCGGCAGCGGGTTCAGCATCCTCGACGACACGAGCAAGCCGTGGCCGCGCACGCAGACCGGCACGTCGGTGACCTTCCAGTGGAACCTCACCGCGGCGCACAACACGAGCACGTGGGAGTACTTCGTCGACGGCGTGCTCTTCAAGACGTTCAACCAGGGCGGCGCACAGCCCCCGAGCAACATCTCCCACACGCTGACCGGTCTGCCCGAGGGCAACCACACGATCCTCGCGCGCTGGAACGTGTCGAACACGGTGAACGCGTTCTACAACTGCGTCGACCTCAAGATCGGCGCCGGCGGCACGGACCCGGGCGACCCGGACCCCGAGCCCACTGACCCCGAGCCCGGCGAGTGCACCGCGCCCGCCTGGGCCGCCGGGTCGGTGTACGTCGGCGGCGCGAACGTCTCGCACGAGGGCCGCAACTACCAGGCCAAGTGGTGGACGACGGGCGAGAACCCCGCCCAGAGCGGCCAGTGGGGCGTCTGGAAGGACCTCGGCGCCTGCTGACCTGACACCTCTTCACCGAGCGCTGCACACTCGCGGCCGGGAGACGCACCTGCGCGTGCGTCTCCCGGCCGCACGCGTCTGCCGCTCGGTCCTGGGCCGCTCGCCGAAGCGGCGTCAGCCGCGGCCGCGGAGGCGGTCGAGGTCGCGGCGCTCGCGCTTCGTCGGGCGGCCCGCGCCACGCTCGCGGACCGCGACGCGGACGGTCAGCTCCCGGGGCGGAGGGGGCGGGCTCTGGTCGACCACGGCCTGTGCGGCCAGAGGCGCGGAGACGCGCTTCACCAGCACCTTCTCCACGACGAGGATCCGCTCGGCCGGGCCGCCGCGCACGACGACGCGGTCGCCGACCTTGACGCTCGTCGCCGGCTTCGCGCGCTCTCCGTTCACCCGCACGTGCCCGGCCTTGACCGCCGCGGTCGCCTGCGAGCGGCTCTTGAACACCCGGACCGCCCAGAGCCAGCTGTCGACGCGCGCGCTCGTCGCCTCCGTCGTCGCCATCCCCCGAGCCTAGCGACCACGCGCGCGGCTCCCGGCGTGCGAACCGCCCCGCCCCGTGCCACCGTGAAGTCAGGCATACGGGGCAGTTACGCCGTATGACCGTTTCGTCCCCCAGAGAACGGAGACAGGGATGAGCTTCATCGGGTGGATCCTCATCGGCCTCATCATGGGCGCGATCGCACGCGCCATCCTGCCGGGCAAGGCAGCAGGGGGCTGGATCGTCACGCTGATCGTGGGTGTGCTGGGTGCCCTCCTCGGCGGGTGGATCGGCGGCGCGCTGTTCGGCGCGGACGCCAACGACGAGTTCTTCTCGCTCACCACGTGGTTCTGGGCCTTCGTCGGCTCGCTGCTCGTGCTGCTCATCTGGGGCGCGATCGCAGGACGTTCGGCGCGCAAGTAGGCGGCGCGCGACCGCCGCGACCGACGGCGTCCCCGGCCCGGGCTCCCTGGCGGAGCCCGGGCCGTCGTCGTCCCGGCCGTCGTCGCCCGGTCCCGCGGGCCGCCGCCAAAAGCGTGGACACCCCGGACGCGCCGCGGTCACGCTGGACCGCATGAGCAGCGTCGCCCGCACCGCCCCCGAGGTGCCCCTCCCGCCGGGGTACACGCTCGTCGAGGCCCCGCACCCCGCGTCGCTCGACGACGCCGACGCGTGGGCCTACCACGCCGTCGCGGACGTCGGCCGGGAGCACGAGCTGGAGGTCCACGGGTACGACGACCTCGCGCTGCGACCGCGCGACGTGCTCTCCGGGATGGACCACCAGGAGTACGCGGCCAAGCGCCGCTTCGTCGTCGTGCGCTCCGCCGCCGCGCGCGCCCTGATCGCCGACGGCGTCCCGCCCGCGGTGCACGACGTCGTCGCGTACCTGTTCGTGCTCCAGCCCACGACGAGCAACGCGCACCTGAGCGACGCGTTCGCCGTGGTCCGCCCGCAGGAGCGGGGTCGCGGCATCGGGACGCCGCTGCTCGCGCTCGCCGAGCGCCTCGCCGCGGACGCCGGGCGCACGGTGCTCCTCTCGAACACCTCGCACGGGACGGAGCCGCCGCCCGGCCCGGACGCGCTGGCCGCCACCACCGGCGCGGGCCGCGTCCCCGCCGACGCCCCCGGTCCTCGCTTCCTGCGCGCCCACGGGTACGTCCTGGAGCAGGTCGAGCGCCACTCGGTGCTCGACCTCCCGGCCAACCCCGCGGGCCTCGACGCGCACCGCGCCGCCGCGCGGGAGCACGCCGGCCCGGACTACCGCGTGCACACGTGGACCGACGAGGTCCCCGAGGAGTGGCTCGACCAGGTGGCCGTGCTGTTCACCCGCATGAGCACCGACGCGCCGACGGGAGGCGTCGAGTTCGGCGAGGACCCGTGGGACGCGCGGCGCGTGCGCACGTGGGTGGGCGAGCAGGCCGAGAAGCGCAACGGGTTCCTCGTGAGCGCCGCGGAGCACGTGCCGACCGGCACGCTCGCCGCGTTCACCGTCTTCCTGTACCCGCACGACCGGGACGACTTCGCGTTCCAGGAGGACACCCTCGTGCTCCGCGAGCACCGGGGGCGCCGCCTCGGGATGCTCGTCAAGGTGGCCAACCTCGACGCGCTCGCGCGCGAGCGCCCCGCGACCCGGCGCGTCCACACGTGGAACGCGCAGGAGAACGACCACATGCTCGCGATCAACGTCGCCCTCGGGTTCCGACCGGCGGGCGTGTGGGCCGCGTGGCAGCGCAGGACGACGTCGGAGGACGGCGACTGATCGCGCCCCGGGAAGGACGGGCGCGACCCGCGTGACCCCGGAGGCCGCCGCGTCGTCGGCCGCTCAGCGGATGCCGTCGAGGAAGCGGATCACCCGCTCGGTGACGAGCGCGGCGGCCCCCGGCTCGTACGACGGCAGGCTCGGGTCGGTGAACAGGTGCCGGTCGCCGGGGTAGACGAACAGCTCGGCGTCGGGCGTGGAGTCCACGAGCTCGCGCGCGGCGTCGAGGTCCCCCTCGCCCGCGAACGACGGGTCGCCGTCCATGCCGTGCACCTGCACGGGCACGGCCTCGGGCCACGCCTCGCCGAACTCCGAGACCGGCACGCACGCCTCCAGGAGCACCGCGCCCTTCGCGCCCGCGCGCGTCTGCGCGAGCATCTGCGCCGGGAGCACGCCGAGCGAGATCCCGGCGTACACGACCGCGGGGTCGTATCCGTCCGCCACCGCCCGACCGCGCTCCAGGACCGTGCCGAACCCGAGCTCCTGCACGTGCGCCATGCCCTCGTCGAGGGTCGCGAACGTGCGTCCCTCGAACAGGTCCGGCGTGTGCACGACGTTCCCCGCGCCGCGCAGCGTCTCCGCGATCGTCCGTACGCCCTCGGTCAGTCCCTGCACGTGGTGGAACAGCACGACCTCGGCCATGGTCTCCTCCTCCGGTGTCCGTCGGTGGCCCGGCGGCACCGTCGCCGCGCGGTGCGCGCCGCCACGGCGCACGCCCACCATCGTCGCGCGGACCACCCACGTCCGCCCGGGCCCGGGGTCCAGGGACCGACGGCGGCCGTTCGTGAGGCCACCGGACCATGGACCGCGGGACGGTCGGGGTGGGCGAGGGCCGACGTCGGTCAGTAGTTTGGTGGTCATGACCTCGCAGCCCGTGCCGCCGCCGATCGACCCCACCACCACGCCGTCCTGGACCGCGCTCACCGTGCACCGTGACACCGTGGAGCCGGACCTGCGCACCTGGTTCGCGGTGGACCCGGACCGCGCGCGCCGTCTCACGCACCAGGCCGCCGACCTCACGGTCGACCTGTCGAAGAACCTCGTCACCGACGAGACGCTCGAGCTGCTCGTGCGCCTCGCTGAGGAGGTCCACCTCGACGACCGCCTCGAGGCGATGTTCACGGGCGAGCACATCAACGTCACGGAGGACCGCGCCGTCCTGCACACGGCCCTGCGCCGGCCGACCCCGCTGGGCGACGACGAGCACCTCGTCGTCGACGGGCAGGACGTCGACGCGGACGTGCACGGCGAGCTCGCCAAGGTCTACGCGTTCGCGGACAAGGTGCGCTCGGGCGAGTGGACGGGCGTCACGGGCGAGCGCGTGCGCACGGTCGTGAACATCGGGATCGGCGGCTCCGACCTCGGGCCGGTCATGGCGTACGAGGCGCTGCTGCCGTACAAGCACGAGGACATCGAGGTCCGGTTCGTCTCGAACATCGACCCGACGGACGTCGCGGAGAAGACCGCGGGCCTCGACCCGCGCACGACGCTGTTCATCGTCGCCTCCAAGACCTTCGGCACGCTCGAGACCCTGACCAACGCGCGCCTCGCGCGGGACTGGCTGTGGACGGAGCTCGCGGCGGTCGGCGCGATCGAGGACACGGACGAGTCCCGGCAGGCCGCCGTCGCGCAGCACTTCGTCGCGGTCTCGACCGCGCTCGACAAGGTCGCGGCGTTCGGGATCGACCCGGCGAACGCGTTCGGGTTCTGGGACTGGGTCGGCGGGCGCTACTCGGTCGACTCCGCGATCGGCACGTCGCTCGCGATCGCGATCGGGCCGGACCGGTTCGCCGAGCTGCTCGCGGGCTTCCACGCGATCGACGAGCACGTGCGCCGCACGCCGTTCGAGCGCAACGTCCCCGTCCTCATGGGGCTGCTCAACGTCTGGTACGTCAACTTCCTCGACGCGCACACGCACGCCGTGCTCCCGTACGCGCAGTACCTGCACCGCTTCCCGGCCTACCTCCAGCAGCTCACCATGGAGTCGAACGGCAAGCGCGTGCGGTGGGACGGCTCCCCGGTCACGACGGAGACGGGCGAGATCTTCTGGGGCGAGCCGGGCACCAACGGCCAGCACGCGTTCTACCAGCTCATCCACCAGGGCACCCGCCTCATCCCGGCCGACTTCATCGCCGTCGCGAACCCGGCGCACCCGCTCACGGACGAGGTCGGTGACGGCGGCGCGGTCCAGCCCGGCGCGGACGTGCACGGCCTGTTCCTCGCGAACTTCTTCGCCCAGACCAAGGCGCTCGCGTTCGGCAAGACCGCCGACGAGGTCCGCGCCGAGGGGACGGCGGAGGCGCTCGTGTCCGCGCGGACCTTCCCGGGCAACCGCCCGACGACGTCGATCCTCGCGCCGGCCCTCACGCCGTCGGTCCTCGGCCAGCTCATCGCGCTCTACGAGCACATCACGTTCGTGCAGGGCGTCGTGTGGGGCATCGACAGCTTCGACCAGTGGGGCGTCGAGCTCGGCAAGAAGCTCGCGCTTGAGATCGCGCCGGCCGTCGCGGGCGACGAGGACGCCCTCGCCGCCCAGGACCCGTCGACGGCGGCCCTCATCGACCGCTACCTCGACCTGCGCAACTGACCCACCCTCCCGCGCCGAGCACGACCTTGGTGTCGTCATCCGTCGGATGACGACACCGAGGTCGTGCTCGCGGGCGCGCAGGGTCGTGGTCGGGCGGGCTCAGGCCTCCTGGCAGGTCCCCGGCGCCGCGGCCGACGTCGCGTCCGGGCAGAGCAGGTGCACCCACTCCTGGTCGAACCGGACGTCGCCGCACGGGTCGAGCGGCTCCCGGTCGACGAACGCCGCCGGGGCGACCGCGTCGCCGTCACCCCGGGCTCCCGACGGCGTGGGTACGTCGTCGGCCGGCGGCTGCGAGCCCGTCGTCGCGCACGCACCCACGACGAGGAGCCCCGCCAGCACCTGGACCAGGATCGCGACGCGCGTCGTCCGGCTCATACCCGGGACGTGTGGTGACACCCCGCGACCTTGCACCTCGTCCCCGTTCCCGGTGGTCGACGGCGGTCGTCACGACGGAGGCGACGCGCGTCGAGCCCGGGGCCGGGGATCAGCCGGCGTCCCCGGACGGCACCTTGTCCGCGACGTCGTCGTACGTGACCTCGGCCGGAGGCTCGGCGGGCGCGTAGACGAGTCGCACGACGCCCGTCGGGAAGGTCTCGGAGCGCAGGAGCGTGAGCGGGTAGTAGGGCTCGCCCTCGTCGAAGAGCCGCTCGCCCGAGCGGGCCGCGACGGGGTGGACGAGGAGCCGCAGCTCGTCGAGCAGCCCGGCGGCGAGGAGCTGGCGCACCACCGAGATCGACCCCGCGACGAGCACCTTGCCCAGTCCGGGCTCCTCCTTGAGCGCACGGACGGCGTCGACGAGGTCGCCGTCGATCCGCTCGACGTGCCGCCACCCGAGGTCCTGGTCGCCGCGCGTCGCGACGATCTTGCGCATGTCCCCGAGCCGCGCGGCGAACGACGCGTCCTCGCCCCCGGCGGTCTCCCGCTCGGGCCACGCACCGGCGAAGCTGTCGTAGGTGACCCGCCCGAGGAGCAGCGCGTCGACGTCCTGGTAGTCCTCGTCGACGGCGGCGGCCATGTTGTCGTCGAAGTACGGGAAGTGCCACACCGGGTCGATCTCGGCGACGCCGTCGAGCGAGAGGAACAGGGTGGAGACGAGCGTCGCGGTCATGGGGTGGCCTTCCGGTCGAGGACGAGACGACGGGGCAGACCCTCGCGCCCGCGCGAACTCATCGTCCCGCCGAGCACGACCTCACGCGCGGTCGAGCACGATGTTCCTGTCGTCATCCGACGGATATCGACAGCAACATCGTGCTCGGCTGCCCCCGGGGGGCTGGGGCCGGTGGCGGAGGGTCAGCGGCGCAGGGCCAGCGTGAGGGTCAGGCCGACCGCGAGGTGCTCGACGGCGAGGAGCGCCACCGCGGCAGGCGTCACCGCGCCGAGCGGGCCGAGCAGCGAGACGAGCAGCACGACGGCGCACGTCACGAGCCACGCGCGCTCGCCCCGCCGCGGGCGACGGGACGCCAGCCGGCCGAGCAGGGCGCGCACGCCCCACGCGGCGTACCCGACGACGAGCGCCGTGACGACCGCGGCGACGACGCCGACGGTCTGGGTGCCGGTCGCGGTACGCACCTCCGGGTCGACGCCGAGCGCCGTCCCGACGAGCAGGACGACGGCGGCGACCGCCGCGGCGACGAGCGGGACGGACCAGCGGGGGACGCGGCGTCGGACCTCCCCGGGGACCTGCCGCCCGACGGTCGCGGTGGACGAGCCGGGATGGCGGGGGACGTCCGAGGTGCGGTACGTGGTGGTCGGCGTCGTGGACATGGCACTCCTCCTTCGTCACGCGACGGTGCCGCGTGCTCTCACGGCCGAGGCCGCCGCCGGCGGGGTGCCGACGTCGTCCACCCTCGCGGCGGCGGGGCTCCCGCCGCACCGACCGGACGTCGGTGCGCGACCCGACCGGCGTCCACCCCTGCCCCTCCTGCCGGACCCCGACCCCCGACCTTGGTCGGTGGTCGACCGTGACGGCGCCCCCTAGCGTCCGGAGCATGACCACTCGCACCGACTGCCCTCCGTACCCCGGGCGCCCCGTCCTCGCGACGGCCGCCGCACGCCGCGACGGGAACCGCCCGCTCGTCCCGTGGTGGACGTTCGCCCTCGCGTGGCTCGCCGTCGCGGCGCTCACGGTGCTCGCGACGGCCGGGATCGTCGGCCAGGACGACCCGGGCGCGCAGCCCGCGATCGACGTCGCCGTCGCGGCGCTGGCCCTCGCCGTCCTCCCGCTCCTGTGGTCGCGGTCCCCGCGCAACGCGCCGGTGCTCGGCGCCCTGATGCTCGCGTCGCTCGCGGCGTACTCCGGTGCGGCGACCCCCGCCTCGACGGTCGCGACCCTGCAGGTCGCGCGCTGGTACCCGGCGCGCACGGCGGTCCCGGTCGCGGTCGCGGGCTTCCTCGGCCACGCCGTGCAGGCGCTGTGGCGCCCGGAGGCGCTGCCGCTCGGCTGGTGGCTCCTGTGCGACCTCGCGGTGCACGCCGCCCTGCTCGGCTGGGGGCTGTACTGGCAGGCGCGGGCCCAGCTCATGTGGTCCCTGCGCGACCGCGCGCGGCGCGCCGAGGCCGAGCAGGAGCACCGCGTCGCGGAGGCGCGGGTCGCGGAGCGCACGCGGATCGCCCGCGAGATGCACGACACCCTCGCCCACCGCCTCTCGCTCCTCGCCGCGACGGCGGGGGCGCTCGAGTACCGCCCCGACGCCGACCCGGCGCAGCTCGCCCGCGCCGCGGGCCTGGTCCGGGCCGGGGTGAGCTCCGCGCTCGGCGACCTGCGCGACGTCGTACGGGTGCTCCGCGCCGACCCCGACGAGGTCGACGGAGGCGCCCCCGCGCCGCAGCCCACGCTCGACGACGTCGACCGCCTCGTCGCCGAGGCGCGCGCGGCGGGCGGCGACGTCGCCTACGAACGGTCGGGCTCGGCGGACGTGCCGCGGACCGTCGAGGTCGCGGCCTACCGCGTCGCGCAGGAGGGGCTGACGAACGCCCGCCGGCACGCGCCGGGCAGCCCGGTCGTGCTGCGGGTCACGGCCCGGGCGGGCGAGGTACGCGTCACGGTGTCCGACGGCGGTCCGCGCCTCGTCGCGGTCGGTGGCGTCGGTGGAGCGCGGGACGCGGCGGGAGAGGGCACCGGCACCGGGCTCGTCGGGCTGCGCGAGCGGGTCGACCTGCTCGGCGGGACGCTCGACGCCGGAGCGCGGGACGACGGGTTCGTCCTCGATGTCCGGCTACCGTGGGACGCGTGAGCGATCAGGGTGGACGCGGAGGCGGGGCGCGCGCGGACGGACGGGCACCGGGCGACGCGCCACGCACCCGGCTGGTGATCGTCGACGACGACGCGCTCGTCCGGGCCGGGCTGCGGCTCATGCTCGACGGCGCGCACGGGATCGAGGTCGTCGGCGAGGCCGCCGACGGGGCCGAGGTCACGTCGGTGCTCGACGCCCACCCGACCGACGTCGTGCTCATGGACCTGCGGATGCCGCGGGTCGACGGGATCGAGGCCACGCGGCGGGTGCGGTCGAGGGCCGGCGCGCCCGCCGTCGTCGTGCTCACGACGTTCGACAGCGACGAGGAGGTGGTCGGCGCCCTGCACGCCGGGGCGTCCGGCTACCTGCTCAAGGACATGCCGCCGGAGCGAATCGTGGCGGCGGTGCGCGCGGCGGCCGCGGGCGAGCCGGTCCTGTCGCCGGAGATCGCGCGGCGGCTCATGACGTCGGTCGCCGACGCGGGCGGCGAGCGGGACCGTGCCCGCGCGGCGCTCGACGCGCTCACCGGACGCGAGCGCGACGTCGCGGTCGAGCTGGGCCGCGGCGCGGCGAACGCCGAGATCGCGGCGACCCTGTTCCTCAGCGTCCCGACGGTGAAGGCGCACGTGTCGAACGTGCTGCTCAAGCTCGGCCTGGAGAACCGGACGCAGGTCGCGCTGCTCGTCCACGCCGCCGACCTGACCTGACGACAGACCTCCCTGCCTCCGTGTCCGACCACGTCCTGGCCCGCCGTCGAGCACGACATGGAGGTCGTTCTGGCTCCGACAACGACCCTCATGTCGTGTTCGGCCAGAGGGGTGAGGTCAGTCGCCGGGCCACTCCCCCGTCCAGCGCTCGAACGCGCGCGCGCCACCGCGGTCGATGAGTGCCTTGACCGCCGCGAAGATGGCGCCCTGGATCAGCGCCGCGACGAGGATCTCGCGCAGCCGGTACTCGGACTCGAGCGGCTTGGGCGCGTCCGTCCGGTGGCCCGGGGTCACGCGCTTGTAGACCTGCTTGAACACCTGCCCCGCGACGAGCCCGCCCACGATCGAGCTGGCGAGCCCCACGGGGCGGTAGAGGATCTTCGCGGCCTTGCCGCCGGTCTTCTCCGGGGGATGCGTCCCCGCCGTCACGTCGTCGCTCATCCCTCGACGCTAGGTCGGCTGCGGCTCTCTCGCCCGTCGCACGACCGCGAGCGCCGTCCGCGTGGGGGTCAGTCCGGGACGACGGCGCAGCCCGCCGGGTCGGGCGCGACGTGCACGCGGGCACCGGGTTCGTGCCCTGCGTCGGCACCGGCACCCGCGAGCGCCACGAGGCGGGCCGGTGCGCCGTGGTCGGCGCCGGGGAGGACGACGTCGACCGTGACCTCGACCGCTCCTCGCCGGAACACGCTGCCGACGACCGTCGCGGCCCACGTGTCGTCGGACGGCGCCGGGACCTCCGCGGGCACGAGCCGCAGCCCGCGCGGCCCGATCGCGAGCACGCTCCCGTCGCCGCGGGGGACGAACGCCTGGTAGCCGAGGAACTCCGCGACGCGGCGCGAGGCGGGGGCTCGCCACAGGTCCTCGGGCGGCGCGACCTGGAGGAGCCGGCCCGCGTCCATGACGGCGACGCGGTCGGCGACGGTGAACGCCTCGTCGTGGTCGTGGGTGACGAAGACGGCGGTCGTGCCGGTGGCGCGCAGCGCCTCGCGCAGGTCGAGCGCGAGGCGCTCACGCAGCCCGCGGTCGAGCGCGGAGAGCGGCTCGTCGAGCAGGAGGAGCCGCGGACGCGGCGCGAGGGACCGCGCGAGCGCGACCCGCTGGCGCTCGCCCCCGCTGAGGGTCGCGACGGCGCGCCGCTCGTACCCGGCCAGCCCGACGACGTCGAGCAGCTCGGTCACGCGCGCGTCGCGCGCGGCGCGCGGCAGCCCTGTGATCCCGTAGGCGACGTTGCCCGCGACGTCGCGGTGCGGGAAGAGCTGGCCCTCCTGGAACATGAGCCCGAACCCGCGCCGGTGCACGGGGACTCCCGTGAGGTCGCGGCCGTCCCACGCCACGGAGCCCGCGGCGACCGGCTCGAGCCCCGCGGCGGCGCGCAGCAGGCTCGACTTGCCGCACCCGCTCGGCCCGAGCAGGGCGAGCACCTCGCCGGGCGCGACGTCGAGCGTGACGCCCGCGACCGCCGTCGTGCCGGGGTCCGTGCCCGCTCCCCCGGCGCCGCGCCCGCCGTACCGCACGACGACGTCGCGCACCGCGAGCCCGGCGGCCTCCCCGGTGCCGGGGCCGCCGCGCGACGGCTCCGGCGTGCCCGCGCGCGCGGGGGCGGGGTCGGTCTGCACCATCAGAACTCTCCTCCGGGTCGGTCGCCGCGCAACCGCTCGGCGAGCAGCATGACGGTCGCGGTGAGCAGCGCGAGCACGACGCTCGCCGCGAGCGCCATGCCGTAGTTCTCGGCCCCCGGACGCCCGATGAGCCGGAAGATCACGACCGGCAGGGTCGCGCTGTCCGGGCGGGCGAGGAACGACGTCGCGCCGAACTCCCCGAGCGAGACGGCGAACGCGAACCCGACCGCGAGGCCGAGGGAGCGGGCGGCGATCGGGCCGTCGACCGTGCGGAACACGCGGCCGGGCGCGGCGCCGAGGGTCGCGGCGGCCTCGCGCAGGCGCGGGTCGATGGCGCGCAGCGTCGGCAGGACCGTGCGCACGACGAGCGGGATCGCGACCACCGCCTGCGCGATCGGCACGAGCAGCCCCGACGTGCGCAGGTCGACGTCGAGGCCGAGCGGCCGGTCGAGCGTGAGGAGGAACCCGAAGCCGACCGTCACGGCGGAGACCCCGAGCGGGAGCATGAACACCGAGTCGAGCACCGAGATCGCGCGCCGCCCGCCGCGCGAGCGCGGGCGCCGGGACACGACGAGCGCCACGAGACCCCCGATCACGACGGCGAGCACGGTCGCGAGCGCGGCGGTGCGCAGCGAGTTGCCCGCCGCCTCCCACACGGTGACGGACAGCGCGTTGCGCCCGCCCGTGGTGCCGAGGTTCGCGTAGTTGTCGAGGCCCCAGCCGCCGCCCGGGACGCGGAACGAGCGCACGACGAGCGTGCCGAGCGGCAGGCCGACGAGCACGACGACCACGGCCGCGGTGAGCGCCGCGGGGGCGAGGTCGCCGGTCGGGCGGCCGTCGCGCCACAGCCGCAGCGGGTGCGCGGACGACGCGGAGGACGAGAGGTTCAGGGCCCGCTCGCGCCGCGCGCGCGTGCGGTTCGCGACGGTGAGCGCGGCCGCGACGACGACGAGCTGCACGACCGACAGCACCGCCGCGGTGCGCAGGTCGAGGAACTGGGTGGTCTGGATCCAGATCTCCGTCTCGATCGTCCCGTAGCGGATGCCGCCGAGCACGAGCACGACGCCGAACGCCGTCGCGCAGAAGAGGAAGACGATCGACGCGGCGCTCGCGATCGCGGGAGTCAGCGCCGGGAGGGTCACGGTGCGGAACGCGCGCCACGGCGTCGCGCCGAGCGCCCGGGCGGCCTGCTCGGCGCGCGGGTCGAGGTGCTCCCACAGCCCGCCGACCGTGCGCACGACGACCGAGTAGTTGAAGAACACGAGCGCGACGACGATCGCCGCGAACGTCTCGTCGAGCCGCAGGAACCCGAGCGGGCCGCCCTGCACGAGCAGCGACCGGAACGCGACGCCGACGACGACGGTCGGGAGCACGAACGGCACCGTGACGAGCGCGCGCACGACCCGCCGCCCGGGGAACCGGCACCGGTACAGCACGTACGCGCCGGGCACGCCGAGCAGCACCGAGAACGTCGTGCCGAGCACCGCCTGCCAGAGCGTGAGGCCGAGGATCCGCCACGTCCGCGGCTGCGAGAACACCTCCGCGAACCCCGAGAGGTCGAGGCCGCCGTCGTCCCCGACGAACCCGCGCGCCACGAGCGTGACGACCGGCCACGCGAAGAACACCCCGAGGAACGCGAGCGGCACCGCCGCCGCCAGACCCCACAGCACCGCGCGTCCGACGCCGCCCCGCCAGACCGCCCGACCCCTCACCACGGCTCTACCTCGCGCGACCACGGCTCTACCTCGGCAGACCGGGGCTCTACCTCGCGAGGTAGAGGCGTGGTCACGCAGCGCGCACCGGGCGTCAGTCGACGACCGTGGCCGTCCATGCCTTGATCCACTCGTCGCGGTGCGCCGAGACGTCGGCGGGCGCGACCTCGAAGGGCTCGTCGGCGAGCGGGGCGAACTCGGCCCAGCCGTCGGGGAGCGCGACGGAGTCGTCGGCGGGGTACATGTACATCTGCTCCGGGACGTCGGCCTGGAACGCCTCGCTCACGAGGAAGTCGACGAGCTGCTGCGCGCCCTCGGGGTTCTTCGCGTTCGCGAGCACGCCCGTGTACTCGACCTGGCGGAAGCACGTGTCGAGC
The DNA here is from genome assembly GCF_051844275.1 of Cellulosimicrobium sp. CpK407. Taxonomy (NCBI): domain Bacteria; kingdom Bacillati; phylum Actinomycetota; class Actinomycetes; order Micrococcales; family Promicromonosporaceae; genus Cellulosimicrobium; species Cellulosimicrobium sp. CpK407. Next base: position 27,096 of record NZ_JBGNYC010000029.1, on the reverse strand, counting down.
AGCGCGCCGGTCGTGGACGCGGAGCCGTCCTCGGTGAGCGTGAACGCGGGCGACGTCGAGTACGACAGCACGAGCGGGCGCGGCCCGGCGCCCTCGGAGCCGGAGAAGTCGACGTAATACGCGTCGGACCACCCGTCGACGACCTTGACGCCGTTGTCCCGGAGGTCGGCCCAGTAGTCCTCGTAGCCGTCCTCGCCGAACGCGCCGATCGTCGCGAGGAGGAACGCGAGACCGGGCGACGACGTCGCCGGGTTGGTCACGACGAGGAGGTCCTCGTACTCCGGCTTCGCGAGGTCCTCGAGCGAGACGGGCTCCGGGATCCCGGCGTCGGCGAACCACGCGTGGTCGACGTTGACGCACACGTCGCCGAGGTCGACCGCCGTGAGCTCGTCGCCGTCGCCGACGGCGTACGAGGCCGCCGAGTCGGACAGGCCCTCCGGCGTGTAGGGCGCGAGGACGCCCTCGTCGATCGCCCGCGAGGCGAACGTGTTGTCGATCCCGAACACGACGTCGCCCAGCGGCGAGTCCTTGGTGAGGATCAGCTGGTTGACGAGCGCGCCGCCGTCGCCGGGGGCGACCTGCTCGACGGTGAGCCCGCTCTCCTCCTCGAACGCGGCGAGCACCTCGTCGCTCACGGCGAAGGAGTCGTGGGTGACCAGGGTGACCGTGCCCCCGGTGCCCGACGACGTGTCGTCGCCCCCGGAGCCTGAGGTCGCGTCCTCGCCGCCACTGCACGCGGCGAGGGCGAGGAGGGCGAGGGTCGTGCCCGCGCCCGTGACGAGGGCGCTCCGGCGGGTACGGGCGGTCGTGCGCTGCATGTGTCCTCCCAGGACGTTCAGGAGGGGTCCACCGGCTCGCGCGACCGTGCCCCGCGAGCGCGGGCGACCGCACGAGCAGGTGATCGAGATTCCCGACTTCCTCCACCGGTGCTAACCGGATCAGGTTCGAGGGTCTGCGGTGGTCCGCACTCTCAGCTCCTCCAGGAGCTCCCCTGTCGTTCCCGTCGAGCCTACACCGGGCCGCGCCTGGGGAATCCCCCTGAGAGAACCCTGAGCGCGGCCCCGCGGCGACCAGGGAGGGGTTCCGGGCCGGTCCCCGATGCCCCGGGGCGCACCGCCGCGGGAGGGTCGAGACGACCGGACCGGGACACCCGGCCGACGACGCAGGAGGGGAAGGACCGATGAGCAGCAGACCTGGGACGACGGGTGCGACGACGACCGTCGCGACGTCCACCGAGAACGCCGAGAACGCCGAGAGCGCTGCGGGAGACGCCGGGACGACGCCGGAGCGGCCCGTGATCGCCACCGCGCGGGGGCTCGTGAAGACCTACGGGCGCGGCGAGGCGACGGTCCGCGCCCTGGACGGCGTCGACGTCGACCTCGAACGGGGACGCCTGACCGCGATCATGGGCCCGTCCGGGTCGGGCAAGTCGACCCTCATGCACTGCCTCGCCGGGCTGGACTCCCCCACGGCGGGGACCGTCGTCGTGGACGGCGAGACGGTCTCGGCGATGAGCGAGCGGCGCCTGACGCGGCTGCGGCGCACACGCATCGGGTTCGTCTTCCAGTCGTTCAACCTCGTGCCGACGCTCACGGCGGAGGAGAACATCGTGCTCCCGCTCGCCGTCGCGCGCCGGCCCGTGGACCGGGAGTGGTTCGACCGCGTGGTCGACGCCGTCGGCCTGCGCCCGCGGCTCGGGCACCGCCCGGCGGAGCTCTCGGGCGGGCAGCAGCAGCGCGTCGCGTGCGCGCGGGCGCTCGTGTCCCGGCCGGCGGTCGTGTTCGCGGACGAGCCGACCGGCAACCTCGACTCGCGCGCCGCCGCGGAGGTGCTCGGCTTCCTGCGCGCCTCGGTGGACGACCTCGGCCAGTCCGTCGCCATGGTCACGCACGACCCGACGGCGGCGTCGTACGCGCACCGCGTGCTGTTCCTCGCGGACGGGCGCCTCGTGACCGAGCTGCGCGACCCGACGCCGCAGGCCGTCCTCGACACGCTCGGTTCCCTCACGCCGGGGGCGTCGGCGGGCGCACACGCCGCACCGGTCACCCACGAACCGGCGGCCGTCCGATGATGGGCCGGATCGCGCTGCGCGGCGTGCGGGCGCACGGCGCGCAGCTCGTGCTGTCCGTGCTCGCGGTGACGATCGGCGTCGCGTTCGTCACGGGCACGTTCGCGCTGCGCGCGATGCTCGCGTCGACGTTCGACGGCATCGTCGCGTCGTCGATCCAGGCCGACGCGTACGTGCGCGGCGCCGCCACCGCCGGGTCCGCGCTCGAGTCGTCGTCCGCGCAGCTCGGTGGCGCACGGAGCCTCGTCCCGGCCGACCTGGCCGGCACGCTCGACGAGCGCGACGACGTCGACCTCGCGCTCGCGGAGGTGAGCGGCCCCGCCGTCCTGGTGGGCGCCGACGGCACCGCGGTGCTGAGCACCCAGGCGCCGAGCATGGCGGTCGGGTACGACCCGCGCGACCGCGGGCCGCGCGTGGTCGACGGCCGGGCGCCGGAGAACGGCGGCGAGGTCGCGCTCGAGTCCGCGACGCTCGAGGCGTCGGGGCTCGCCGTGGGCGACACGACCGACGTCGTGCTCGGGGACGCGGTGCGCCCGGTGCGCGTGGTCGGCGAGCTCTCGCTGTCCGCGCCCATGGCGGGCGCGACGATCGTCCTGCTCGACGCGGCGACCGCGGCCGCGACGTACGCGCCGGACGGCATGGTGCCGTCGATCGCCCTGCACGCCGCCGACGGCGTCTCGCCCGAGGCGCTGCGCGACGCCGTCGCGACGTCGCTGCCCGACGGCGCCGAGGCCGTGACGGGCGCGGAGCTGCGCGACGAGACGAGCAGCGCCGTCGCCGACCAGCTCGGCTTCGTCTCGACGTTCCTGCTCGTGTTCGCCGGGCTCGCGCTGTTCGTCGGCACGTTCATCATCACCAACACGTTCGCGATGCACGTGCGCCGCCGCACGCGCGAGCTCGCGCTCCTGCGCGCCGTCGGGGTGTCGCCCGGGCAGGTGTTCGCCTCGGTGCTGGGGCAGGCCGCGGTCGTCGGGGTCGTCGGCGCGGTGCTGGGCGTCGCGGCCGGGTTCGGGCTCGCCGAGCTCGCGCGGGCCGGGCTCGGCGCGGTGGGCATGGAGCTCGCCGGCTCGCTGCCCGTGACGACGGCCGGGATCGTGGTCCCGCTCGTCGTCGGTGTCGTGGTCTCGGTCGTGGCGGCAGCCCTGCCCGCGCGCCACGCGGCGCTCGTCCGGCCCGTCGAGGCGATGCGGGCCGACGTCGTGCGGCCAGCCGGCCCGGGCGTCGCCCGGGTGGTTGCGGGGACGCTGACCCTGCTCGCCGGCACCGGTCTCGTGGTGGGCGCAGCGGTGGTCGGGAGCGGCGGCGCGCCGCTCCTCGGGCTCGGCGCCGTCGGGGTGATCGCGGGCGTGCTGCTGCTCTCCCCGCTCGCGGTCGGTCCCGTGCTCGGAGTCCTCGCCGCGCCGTTCGTCGCGCTGGTCCGGCCGCTCGGCGGGCTCGCGCGCGGCAACGTGACGCGCCAGCCGCGGCGCACGGCCGCGACCGCAGGGGCGCTCGTCGTGGGGATGGCGCTCGTGTCGACGACGTCCGTCCTCGCGCTCTCGGCACGCGAGTCCGTGACCGGCATCGTCGACGAGGAGACGGCCGCCGACCTCGTCGTCCGGTCCGCGACCCCGTACCTGCCCGAGGGCGTCGCGACCGACGTGCGCGCCGTGCCCGGCGTCGCGTCCGTCGACCTCACGACGTACGGGCAGGTCGTCGTCGACGGCGAGCCGCAGCTCGTCGTCGGGTTCCCCGCCGAGGGCTTCGGCCGCTCGGTCCGCACGACGGCCGTCGAGGGCGACCTCGACGCGTACGCGCGCGGCGAGGCGGCCGTCATGGCGGACGCGCTCGACGAGCACGGCTGGGCGCTCGGCGACGTCGTGACGATCGCCGACCCCACCCGGCCCGACCTCCCGGCGCACGACGTCCGCATCGGCGCCGTGATCGACTCCCACGCGTTCTCGGTCGACATGCTCCTGCCGCCGGACGTCGCCTCGGCCGTCGGCGCGACGACCCCCGAGATGCTGTTCCTCGACGTCGAGCCGGGCGCCGACCTCGCGGCCGTGCGGGGCGCGGTGACCGAGGCCGTCGCGCCCTACGTCGTCGCGAGCGTGCTCGACGCCGACGAGTTCGCCGGGGAGGTCGCGTCCCAGGTCGAGTCGATCCTCGCGATCGTCTACGCGCTGCTCGGCCTGTCCGTGCTCGTCGCGGTGCTCGGGATCGTCAACACGCTCGCCCTGTCCGTCGTCGAGCGGACGCGCGAGATCGGGCTCCTGCGCGCCGTCGGGCTGGGGCGCGCCCAGCTCGCCACGACGATCGTCGTCGAGTCCGTGCTGGTCGCGGTCTTCGGGACGGCGGTCGGGCTGGTCGTGGGGACCGGCCTGGCCGCCGCGCTCCCGTCCGTCCTCGCGGACGAGGGCTTCACGACCCTCGCCGTGCCGTGGGCCCAGCTCGGGGCGATGCTCGCGCTCGCCGCCGTCGTCGGGGTCGTCGCGGCGGTCTGGCCCGCGACGCGCGCGGCCCGGCTGCCCGTGCTCGACGCGGTGAGCCAGGAGTGACGCGAGGGCGGTGACGAGAGGCGAGAAGTGGCCCTCCACGGTGGCGTCCAGAGGGCCACTTCTCGCGTCTCGCGACGTCGGGCCGTGGCCACGTGCGCGCGCCGCGCGACGCGGGCGCCGACCGTTCGCACTACGGTGGGAGCACGCCCGCGCCGACCGGCGCCCCGACTCACGGAGGACCCTCGTGGCCGACACGACCGAGACCGAGCAGACCCTGGCCGTGAAGGTCGGCACCGTCGCCCTCACGTTCGCCGCGGGCTGGGTGGCGCAGAAGCTCGTCACGTTCGTCTGGGCGAAGGTCACGGGTCACGACGCCCCCAAGGACCTCGACGACGAGGAGGTCGGCATCGTCTCCGCCGTCACCTTCGCGGCCGTCGCCGCCGGCGTCGGCGTCCTCGCGCGCCGGTTCGCCGGCAAGGAGGCCAAGCGCGTCGTCGCCCGCCTCGCGTCGCGCGCGTCGTAGCCGCCGCCCGAACCCGGGGTCCTTCCTCACGATCGTCACGACGTGGGGAGGGACCCCGGGTTCGGCGCGCCCGACGGCGGACGTCGGCGCCGGAGTCAGCGCACCGGGGCCGCGGGCTCGGGCGGGGTCCAGCCCATCGCGGCGCGCGCCCCGCGCGTGACCGCGGAGGCCGGGGTCAGGCGCATGAGCCCGTTCCGGACGGTCTGCCGCCAGCCACCGCCGAGGTGCGAGCCGAAGCGACCCGTCGCGACCGATGCCCGGGCGAGCGCCCGGCACCGGGGCCGGCGCGCGGCGTCGTACCCCGCGAGCGCCAAGGCGAGCCGACCGCCCGCCGCGACGGGCGACCCGACCAGGAGGCCGACGCACAGCCCGTCCTCCAGCGCCGTCGCCGCACCCTGCCCCATCGTCGGGAGCGTGCCGTGCGCGGCGTCGCCGACCAGGACGACGCGGCCCGTCGCGTAGCGCGGGAGGCCGCCGGGCAGGTGGTGCACGTCGTGGCGCAGGACGGCGTCCGGCGACGTCGCGGCGAGGACCTCCTGCACCGGCGGCGCCCACCCGGCGAACCGCTCACGGGCCGCGCCCAGCTCGTCGTCCAGCCGCGTCCGCTCGGGCATCGCGACGTAGCCGTACCAGTAGGTCTCGTCGGCGGCGGTGCGCAGCAGGCCGAACTCCGCGTGCGCGCCCCAGTACTGGGTCAGGGCCTCCGCGCCCCAGGCACCGGGGGTGATCGCGCGCCAGCTCGAGTAGCCGCTGTACACCGGCACGCTCGCCGGGAACAGGGTCGCGCGGACGGCGCTGCGCATCCCGTCCGCGCCGACGACGAGGTCCGCCTCCCGACCCGCGACGACGGCGGGCGACCCGGCGGGGTCGCCGGGATCCAGCGCGGTCACCGGCGTCGCCGTGACGATCTCGACGCCCAGGTCGGTCGCCCGGCGGTGCAGCGCCTCGTGGAGCCGACGCCGGTGGACGCCGACCAGCCCGACGGACGCGCGCACCTCGGGGGTGCCGGGCAGCGTGAGGATCGGGCGCCCGTAGAGGTCCCACGTCCCGCCCGCCCAGGTCGCGTACCCGAGCCGGGCGACGGCGTCGTCGTCGAACCCGAGGCCGCGGAACGCCGCGACCGCGTTGCGCGACATGGCGAAACCCGCGCCGACCTCGCCCAGCGCGTGCGAGCGCTCGAGGACGGTGACGCCCCACCCCGTGCCCGCGAGAGAGATCGCGGACGCGAGACCGGCGATCCCGGCTCCGACGACGATCGCGGTAGGGGTCATGGGTGCCTCCAGGTCGACGAGCCCGAGCGCACATACCACTACGGGCGTTGCAGTACCGATGTTGCCATACTGGCAGCCATGCCGAGGACCAACCCCGGGCGGCGGGCCGCTCTCGCGGACGCCGCCGTCGCCCTCCTCGCCACGGACGGCGTGCACGGCCTCACCCATCGCACGGTCGAGCGCGCCGCAGGGCTCCCGGCGGGCACCGCGGCCAACTACGTCCGCAGCCGGGAGGAGCTGCTCGTCGCCGCGGCCGAGCGCGTCGTCGACCTGCACCTCGCCGCCATGCGGCGGATCGACCGGACACTCGACGTCTCCGGCTCCCCGGAGCCGCTGACCGAGCTCCTCGCCGCATCCCTCGAGGACGCCGTCACGACGTCGCGCGAGCGGTACCTCGCGATCTTCGAGCTCCAGCTCGAGGCGCGCCGCCGCCCGGCGCTCGCCACGGCGCTGGCGCGGCTCGGCTCCGTCGCGACCGCGTTCACCGCCGACGAGCACGCCACGCTGGGGCTCGACGTCCCGCCCGACGCGATCCCCCTGCTCGTCACCCTCTACGGCGGCGCGCTGTTCTCCCTGGTCAACGCCCCGGGAGACGTCGACCGCGAGACGACCCGCCGCCTCGCCCGCGCGATCGTGCGGGGAGCCCTCGGAGCCGACCCGTCCGCCCCGCCGACGTGATCGCCACCGCCCGCGGGCGAGGCGCTCGCGGGCCGGCAGCGCCCGGCACTCCCGCCCCGGTACCCTGGCGCGCGTGACGGCCCCACCGGCAACCCCTGCGAGCGCCACGCCGGTCCCCCAGGACCCGGTCCTGCGATCCGGCGTGCGCGTCCTCGCCGACGCCGGCCGCCTGCTGTCCCGGCACTGGCCCGCGCTCGCCGCGGTCGCGCTCCTCGCCGAGGTCGTGCACGAGCTCGCGCTGCGGGCGGCGCTCGCGGTCGCCCCGTCGTCCGGCGTGCTCGGCCTGCTCGTGCTGTGCTTCTCGCCGCTCGCGACGGTCGTCGGGATCGTCGTCATGCTGCACGTCCTGCGCCGCGAGCCGCGGACGGAGCGCGACCGCCTCGAGGTCCGGGCGCTCCTCGGCTCGATCGCGTCGGTCCTCGTCCCGTACCTCGTCATCTACGAGTTCTACGGCGGCCTCTCGTCCGACTGGCAGTCGTACATCGACTCCGCGGCGCTCGACCACGCGTTCGCGGCCGGGTCCGGGATCGAGACGGCGAGCCCGATCCCCGAGGGCTTCGGGCTCACGGTCGTGCTCGTCGTCGCGGGCGCGCTGCTCGCCCGGACGCTGCTCGAACGTCTCGCCAAGCGCGTCGACCGCGGCATCTCCGCCGCGGGCGGCGACACGCGGCGCAGCGCACGCTCGGCCGCGGTCCGCATCGCGGCGGGCTACTGCGAGGTCGTGTGGATCGTCGTCGGCGCGTTCACCGTGACAGCCGTCGTCGGCCGCGTGCGCGAGTGGTGGACGTCGCGCGTCGTCGTCGTCGAGACCACGACGTGGTGGGACGGCGTGGTGGCGCGCGTCGACGTGCTCAAGCCGCTCGCCGACGCCCTGGGCCCGACGACGTCGCTCCTCCTTGCGGGCGTCGTCACCGGCCTCGTCGTGCCGCTCGCCTGGCTCACCCTCGGCACGATCGTCTACGGCGTCGAGGCGATCGACGTCGTCGACCCCGCGCACGCGACGCAGGACGGCGGCGAGCCGGCGGGCCGCGCGACGCGCGTCGTCGACCGGTTCAACCGGACGCTCGGCGAGAGCGGCGCGCGCAGAGCGTGGGAGCTCATGCTCGACCCCGGCCGGCGGTTCGGCGGCCTCGTGGGCGCGGTCGGCATGCTGTGGCGCAGCCGGTGGAGCGCCGTGCTGCTCTTCTGCGTCGCGTTCGCCCTCCTCACGCTCGGCGAGCAGGTCGTCTACACGGCCGCGCAGGCCGTCGTCGGCCAGCCGGGCATCGTCGCCTGGCGCGCGCTCGTCGGCCCGCTCGAGATCGTCGCGACGGTCGTCGTGCAGGTGCTCACGACCGTGCTGCTCGCGGCCGCCGCGGACGCGCTGCTCGCGAGCCTCGGCCTGCCGTCGGCGCTGCGGACGCGGCGCGTTGCCCGGTCCCGGACAGCGGTCGGGGCCGGGGCCGGCACGACGACGGACGGCGCGTCAGCCGGCTGAGACCGTCGCGGACAGGTCGTCACCGGACCGGCCGTCGTCGGGCCGCCCCTCGACGAGCAGCGCCGCCGCGACGACGTCACGGATCTCGGTGTCCGTCAGCGCGTGGTCGCGTGCCAGGCGGACGAAGCGCGCCGCCGCGTCCGTCACCGCCGCACGCGACAGCATCGCGGCCGGAGCCGTCACGAGGGTCCCGACCCGTCGCCGCGTCGTGACGAGCCCGGCGGCCTCCAGGTCGCGGTAGCTCCGCGCGACCGTGCCCGGCGCGATCCCCAGGTCGTTCGCGAGCGCCCGCACCGTGGGCAGGCGCTGCCCGTCGGCGAGGTCGCCCGCCGTGACGAGGGCCGCGAGCTGGGCGCGGAGCTGCTCGTAGTGCGGCGTCGGGGAGTCCAGGTCGATGCGGACGGCGAGGCTCACGCGACCGCCCCCGCCGGCTCGCGCGCGGGCGCCGCCGTCGGCGCAGGGTCGCGGGCCGGCCAGAGCAGGACCACGACCGCCACCACCATGACCGCCAGCGCCACGAGGAGCAGGGTGTTCCCGGACTGGACGTGTCCCGGGCTGAGCCCGGGCCCCCTCCGCACGCCGTCGCCGTTCCCCAGCCCCAGCCAGCGCAACGAGAGCCCGGCCAGCGCGACGAGCCCGCCGAGCGTCAGGCCCAGGACGAGCTGGGTCGCACGCTCGACGCGGCGGGCGACCCGGCGGCGCAGCCACATGTCCCACCGCTCGTCCACGTCCTCGACCGCCGGTCGCGACGCGACGAGGCGCAGCACCACCTCCGAGGCCACGACGGCGACGACCGTCCCGACCAGGAGCGGCACCGTCCACAGCCACCCGGGGAAGGGTGCGACCGTGTACGCCTCGTACCGGCCGACGACGCGGGAGATCGAGCGCGGGCCGTCGGACAGGAGGCCGAACGCCACGCTCGCGACGACGAGGCCCCCGGCCCAGGTCCACGTCAGGCGACGGGTGAGCGTCGGGACGACGTCGGCCGTCGAGCGCGCGACGAGCCGCGCCTCGCGCTGGCGGTGGGTCGGGCGCGGCCACGTGAGCTCGCCCACCGCGTGGACGGCGAGGGCGCCGACGAGCGCGACGAGCGGCAGCACCGCCGTCGTCCGCGCGCCGAGCGGGACGAGCCCGAGGTACCAGTACAGCGACGGCAGCAGGATCCCCGCGGCGACGAGCAGACCCGAGCCGGCGCTCGTCACCGCGGAGTGCCGCACCGCGCGCCGCCCCGCCGAGCTCGGGACGACGGCACGTCGGCCGTCCCACCACAGGAGCCCGGCGACAACGGCCGCGGCGAGCAGCGCGACGTCGACCGCGAGAGCGACGGGGGACGGCAACGGGTTCCCCAGCATCCACGACACCCAGCTCATGTCCACCTCCGTCAGAGATTATTGATCATGAACTATGATCATTCAGCAGAGGCTTGTCAACCGTCTCGTCGGGGTGCGGACCGTCAGGCCGCGTCAGGGACGGGCAGCGACCAGTAGGCGGGGAGCAGCTCCGGCTCGACGAGACGCACCTCGGCGGGCACGGCGTCGTCGGGCGTGAGGAAGTACTGCGTGCTGCGGCTCGAGACGGCGCCCGTGCAGACGGGGGCCTCGGGGAACGGCATGCCCGGGAGCGCCGACGCGCCCGCCGTGAACTCGCGCGCGGCGTCGTCGAGGAGCACGACCTCGCACGACGAGTACGTCTCCTCCTCGCTCGCCGGGGCAGCGGGCGCGTCCGACCGCAGCGACACGTCGGCGGCCCAGAGCGTGTAGCCGTCGGGCGCCTCGATGCGGTCCCCGTACCCGTCGTCGAGCCAGTCGACCTCCTCGAGCCCGGCGAGTCGCGCCCGGACGTCGCCGACCTGCGCCCAGCCCTCGGCGTCGGCCGTGTGGGCGCGGTGCGGCGCCGACGCCCACCACCCCTGCACCGCGTCGGAGCGCCACGTGAGGGTGCCGAGCGCCGCGAGCGCCCCCGCCAGCACGACGAGCCACCACCGGTTCGCGCGCCACCATCCCACGCTCCCGCTCATCCGTCCCACCCCCCGGGGACGAGCGCGGGCCGCACCACGTCGACGACGGCGTCGGCCGCGGGCCGCTCCAGGCGACCGAGGTCGATCTCGGCGACCGCCTGCGGGCGGTCGATGTCCGCGTCGTCGTGCTCCGTGAGGACCCGCAGCACGACGTCCCCGTCGAGCGCCCGCGCGGGCACCTCGACGACCACGGTCCCGGCCTCGGGGACGTCCGGGTCCACGAACGTGCTCATCATCGTGTTGCTCGCGCGGTGCGACGCCGCGTGGTCGCGCCCCGCGGCGTCGCGCAGCTCGAGCACCTCGATGCCGGCCTCCTTCGTGGTGCCGGACACCGCGAGATCGACGGCGACCCACGCGCCGTCGGTCGTCAGCGTGTCGAACCCGTCCTCGAGCACCGTGCCCGTGCGCACGTCGTCGACGCGCACGCGCAGCGGGCCCGCGGTGACGACCTCGCCGACGCCGCCGCGCGTCGTCGTCGCCGTGAGCGTGGGCCACCACGTGTCGACGCGCGCCACCGCGGCCCCGACGCCCACGGCGAGGAGGAGCAGGACGACGGTCACGACGACGTCCGCACGCCGCGGGCGCACGGGCGCGGCGGGCTCACCGGCGGTCGCGGGATCGCCCGCGGTCGCCGGGGTGGTCGCCGTGTCCACGGTGGGCTCGGTCACCACGCCTCCTCGTCCTCGGGCGGGTCCACGATCTCCGGCGGGACGTCGCCGGGCGGGACGTCCACGAGCACCACGGCGCCCGTCTCGGCCCACCGGCGCCCGCCGCCGACCGTCATGTCGCGGTAGCGGAAGCTCGGGACGGTGACGGTGAGCGGCTCGTCGGGGGCGGCGGACGTCGCGCCGCCCTCGGGGACCGTCACAGGCCACAGCAGGGCGACGTCCTCGGCCAGGCCCGGCTGCAGCTCGGGGTAGACCGAGGCGTCGCGCACGAGCAGCGTCGGGTCCGGGCGGTCCGGTTCCGCGTCGCCCGCGAGCGCCAGCCCGCCCGGCAGCGCGTCGGGGAGCGTCTCGGCGGTGCGGTCCAGACGTCGGGGCTCGCGGTCGGTGTCCAGCGCACCCACCACCACGACCAGCCACGCGTCGGCGCCGGAGTCCTCGAGCGCGGAGACCTGCACGGCGTCCGTCACGGACCACGACCGCACCGTCAGGTCGAACGGTCCCGTCGGGACGGGCTCCCCCGCGGCGGCGTGGGCGGGCCCCGCCTCGGCGGCGACGTGCCGCGCGAACCCGCCGGCCGCCGCCGTCCCCGCCACGAGGCCGAGCACGACCGCCAACGCGACACGGCGGGGCCACGTCCCGACGACCGCGCGGAGCAGCGGGATGCTGCGGGCGGCCCTCGGCGCGGTCGACGTCACGGCGCGCATCCTACGGGGCGAGCGGCGTGCCCGTCAGGCCCCGCGGACCAGGAGCGTCGTGACGGGTCCCATGACGATCGCGTACATCAACGCGAAGAACAGCGTGTGCAGCAGGACGAACAGGAGCGCGGCGCGCACGGCGCCCCGGGCCCGGAAGTGCGTGCCGAGCTTGCGCACGAACTCGACGGGGTGGGCCAGGTCCCAGCTGTTGAAGCGCACGTACCGGCCCAGGTAGATGCCCACGGACACGAGCGCGAGCACGACGAGCACGGCGATCCACGAGGACGCGTGCCGGAACGGGTCGTCGTCGTTCGGGTACAGCACGAGGGCGAGCAGCGCCTGCGCGAGGAAGACGTTGACGACCGTGTTCATGGCGCCCGACATCGCGAGCGTGAGCACGGCGACGATGTCGTACCAGAGCGGGACGTCCTCGCCCTCCTGCCGGTGGCTGTAGTTGAGCTCCGTGACGAGGTACCCCGCGTTGGGCAGCAGCAGGAGCCACACGAGGAACCCCGCTCCCGCGACCGTGAGGACCACCCACGGCGGGGCGCCGCCCGCGATGAGCACGGCGTCGAGGACGACGACGAGCCCGAGGACGATGACGGGCGCGATCGACAGCCCGATGTTGAGCAGCATCGGCCGGTACAGGCGCGTGCGGTAGAGCGGGGCGCGCAGCACCACGAGGGCGAGCGCGTACACGTTGAGCAGGGCCACGCCCCCGAAGAGCCAGTCGAGCACGCCCCCACGGTACGGGTGGTTCGCCGCGCGGGGCGCGACGAGCGTCGTTAGCGTGGAGTCGCTCGACGCAACGACCTCCCCGTGCCCGACGACGGGCACCTCCCACCAGGAGTCGCCATGGCGCAGCAGCACGCGAGCGGGACCGCGGGCCCCGCCCCGACGACGACCTCCTCGTCCACCTCCCCGACCCTGATGCTCGTCCTCGCGACGATCGGGTTCGCCGTGAACTTCTGGGCATGGGCCCTCATCAGCCCGCTGGGCGCGGCGTACGGGCAGCTCTACCACCTCACCGACGTCCAGGTGTCCGTCCTCGTCGCCGTCCCGGTCGTCGTCGGCTCCCTCGGGCGCATCCCCGTGGGCGCGCTCACCGACCGCTACGGCGCGCGCATCATGTTCCCGCTGGTCAGCGCCCTGACGATCCTGCCCGTGCTGTTCGTCGGGCTCGTCGCGGACAGCTTCGTCGCGCTGCTCGTCGGCGGCTTCTTCCTCGGCCTCGGCGGGACGGCCTTCGCCGTCGGCGTCCCGTTCGTCAACGCCTGGTACCCGCCCGCGCGCCGCGGCACCGCCGTCGGGATCTTCGGCATGGGCATGGGCGGCACCGCGATCTCCGCCTTCACCACCGTGCGCATCCGCGACGCGTGGGGCGACGCCGCGCCGTTCCTCCTCGTCGCCGCCGTCCTCGCCGTGTTCGCCGTCGTGTCGTGGCTCCTGCTGCGCGTCCCGCCCGGCCGCGCGACCGCCCCCGCGGGCGGGTTCTGGGCCCGCACCTGGGCGACGTTCCGCCTGCCCGCCACCCTCCAGCTCTCCTGGCTGTACGCCGTCGGGTTCGGCGGGTTCGTCGCGTTCTCCGTCTACCTGCCGACGTTCCTCGTCAACGCCTACGACCTCACCGCGTCCGATGCCGCCGCCCGCACCGCGGGGTTCGTCGTGCTCGCCGTCCTCATGCGGCCCGTCGGGGGCGCGCTGTCCGACCGGTTCGGCGGCGTGCCCGTCTCCGTCGGGTGCTTCGCCGTCGTCACGGCGCTCGCCGCGGTCGTCGCGTTCCAGCCGTCGCTCGTGCCGGTCGGGACGATCGCGTTCCTCGGCCTCGCCGCCGCGCTCGGCGCGTCGTCGGGCGCGACGTTCGCCCTCGTCTCGAAGGTCGCGCCGGTCGAGAAGGTCGGGGCGGTCACGGGCCTCGTGGGCGCGGCGGGCGGCCTCGGCGGGTTCATCCCGCCGCTGCTCATGGGCGTCGTCTACCAGCTCGAGGGCACCTACGGCCTCGGCTTCGCGCTCCTCGCGCTCACCGCTCTCCTCACCCTGTTGTTCACCCTCGGCCCCGTCCGCCGCGCCGCCGCGACGTAGCGACCCGCGGCCTCGATGGTGGCCGGGGTCGCCATCTCGACCCGGGAGTCGCCATCTCGACGGGGGGTCACACCCGGAGCGCCTCGCTCGGTTGGATGCGGCGCGCGCGCAGGGAGGCCGCTACCCCGCCGAGCACCCCGACGACGACGCCACCCGCGACCGCGACCGGGACGTGTCCCAGGTCGAGGACCGGGGTCCAGCGTCGGGCGATGGTGATCGCCAGGAGGGCGGCGACTCCCGTGGCCGCGCCTGCGACGCCGCCGACGACACCCACGAGCGCGGCCTCCGTCATGACGAGCCGGCTCACGTGGCGCGCCTGGGCGCCGATCGCGCGCCGCATCCCGATCTCCCGGGAGCGTTCGAGCACGGACATCGTCATCGCGCTCGTCAGGGAGACGACCGAGGCGAGGATCGCTACCCCCGTGAGGACGAGGAGGATCGTCCGGACGTCGTTCTCGATCTCCCCGCGCAGGCCGCGAGGGTCGGGCGGCGCGACGATCGTGAACGCCTCGGGTGTGCTGGGCCGCAGCACGAGGGGGGCCTGCGCCGCGACCTGCTGGGCTGCGCCGGTCGCGGTGAAGACGTAGACCTCGTGCTCCGCGGCGGGTCGCAGCGCGGCCGCGACGTCGACGGGCACGAGGACCGCCTGGATGACGTTCGTGACGCGATAGCCCTGGTCGACGATGCCGCGCACCACGAACGACCGTCCGTCGAGCACGACCTGCGGGCGCGCGCTGAGCGGCCCGAGACCGAGCCGGTCGGCGATCGCCCGCCCGAGCAGCACCTCGCCGTCCCCGAGCGGGCCCGGCGTCCCGCCTGCCCAGTCGACGCCGAGCTCCGCGGCATGGTCGATGCCGTCGCCGACGCCGAGCAGGAAGGCGTCCGGCACGCTGGCGGCCTCGCCCGGCAGGGCGACCGTCATCATCCCGTTCCGGGACACGAGCGCCGCGGCGTCCACACCGGGCAGGTCCGCGAGCCGGGCGACGGCCTCCCCGGGCACGCCCGGCGCGGTCCCGTCGACGACGACGGGCAGCCCCGCCTCGGCAGCGGCGAGGGGCATCGTCAGGGTCACGGCCCGGTTGAGCCGGGCGTCGAACCGCTCGGAGACCTGGGCCTGCGCCGACGCCGAGAGACCGACCGTCGTCAGGGCCAGGGCCACCCCGACCGCGACGGAGGCCGCGAGCGTGGCGGTGCGGCCGCGTCGGGAGGCGACCGACGCGGCCGCGTCACGGACCACCGTGCGGAACCCGACCCGGTGTCGTGCCCGACGTCGGTCCTCGCCCCCGGCCGGTCCCGTCGCCTCCGGCGACGGCCCGGCGAGCAGCAGGTCGAGGCCCGCGACCGCCGTGGTGGCGGTGCCGACGCCCTCGGCCGCACCTGCACCGACGCCTCCGGTGTCGGTGACGACGAGGCCGTCGCGCACCACGAGCCGCCGCTGCGCGCGAGCCGCGATCTCCGGCGAGTGGGTGACGAGCACGACCGTCGTGCCGGTGCGGTGCAGGTCGGTGAGAAGCTCCAGCACGGACTCCGACGTCGCGGTGTCGAGGTTGCCGGTCGGCTCGTCGGCCACGATCGTCCCAGACCCGACCGAGAGCGCACGCGCGATCGCGACGCGCTGCCGCTGCCCGCCCGACAGGTCGCTGGCGCGACGGTGCGCGGTCTCCGAGAGCCCGACACGGTCGAGCGCCTCCAGCGCCCTGAGGCGACGCTCGTCGGCGGGCACGCCGGCGTAGAGCATGCCGAGCTCGACGTTGTCCACGACCGTCCGGTGGTCCATGAGGTGGAACCCCTGGAACACGAAGCCGAACGTCTCCCCGCGCAGGCGCGCCCGCTCACGCTCCCCGAGGGAGGCGACGTCCCGGCCGTCGAGCCGGTACGTGCCCGAGGTCGGCGCGTCCAGGAGGGCGAGGATGTTGAGGAGCGTCGACTTGCCGCTGCCGGAAGGGCCCTCGACGGCGAGGAACTCCCCCGGGCCGATCCTCAGGTCGACCCCTCGCAGCGCCTCGACCGGCTGCGCGCCCGGGTACGTCTTGGTGACCCCCGCGAGGTCGAACGTCGTCACTCGACCTTCACCTCGTCGCCCGCCGACAGGGCGTCGGCGGTGACGGGTTCGACGGCGCTGGTCCCGCCCAGGCGCCCGAGCTCGCGGACCTCGACCTCGCGGAACGAGCCGTCGGACTCGCGCCGCTGGACGACGGCGGTGCCGTCGGAGTGCACGGCGACGGCACGGGCCGGGACACGCAGGGCCTCGTCGGCCACCGCGGACACCGTGATCGTCGTGAGCACGTTCGCCCCCAGCCACGTGCTGTCGATCGGCTGCGCCGCCACCAACGGCACCCCGACCTCGACCGGGGCCGCCTCGTCCCCCGTCGCCGTCGGCGGGGCGGGGATCGCGCCGAGCGTGGCGTCGAGCACCGTGCCGTCGGGGCCGGAGAGCGTCGCGGTCATCCCCTCGCCGAGGACGGGAAGGACCGAGACCGCCACCTTCGCCTGCGCGACGACGGCACCCTGGCCCAGGGTGATCGTCGCGTTCTCGGCCGTGAGCACGTCCCCCACGTCCGGCGTCGTGCCGACGACGGCGGGCAGCGAGCCCGTGACGACGAGCTCGCCGCGCGGCACGACCACGAGCTGCGCGGGGGCCGCCGGCGCGACGGAGCCGGTCGTGCCGTCGACCGGAGCGGCCGGGTCGGTGCCTGTGCCGTCGGTCGGAGCAACCTCAGATACCGCATCGCCGGTGGACGGCGCCGGCGCGTTCTGACCCGGCGTCTGCAACTCGTCGGCGGGCGCCTCGCGGGTGGTCGGCTCGTACCCGATGTCCTTGTAGAGGGCGCGCACGGCCTGGGCAGTCTGCGGGCCGAACTCCCCCAGGCCGCCCACGCGGTAGCCGAGGTCACGCAGGAACCGCTGGAGCTGCTCGACGTCCGGGCCGGTCGCTCCCTCGACGAGGTCGCGGTAGTACGGGAACGCCCCGGTGGTGGCGATGACGGGACGGCCGCTGACCTCCAGCACGACAGCGCCCGCCCGCAGCTCGGAACCCGCCGGGACCCCGACAGCCGTCACCACGGACTGGTCACCGCTCCCGGCGGCGACCTGGACGCTTGCCGCCGACTCGCGCACGACGTCCGACCGCGCAGTGATCTGCTCCGACAGCGCACCGAAGGTCACCGTCGCCACGATGTCACCGGGCGGCGGAGGTGCCGCGTTCGCGGCGACCTGTGCCGGGGACTGGAAGCTCGCCGCCGCGAACCACCCGCCCACGAGCCCCCCGACGAGGAGGACGGTCACGACCGCCCCGACGACGACGCGGCGGCGAGGAATCACCCGACCCCCGCCCCGTCCAAGATCTCCCGGGACTGCTTCTCGAAGGCATTCTTCTCCTCGAGGAGCGT
Source organism: Cellulosimicrobium sp. CpK407 (assembly GCF_051844275.1). Classification (NCBI taxonomy): domain Bacteria; kingdom Bacillati; phylum Actinomycetota; class Actinomycetes; order Micrococcales; family Promicromonosporaceae; genus Cellulosimicrobium; species Cellulosimicrobium sp. CpK407. The sequence continues at coordinate 9,751 of NZ_JBGNYC010000029.1, read as the reverse complement.
GGCCAGCGCGTCCTCGTTCTCCGCGACGACCGTCGTCTGACGCTCCCACTCCGCGTCGTACAGCGCCTGCGCGTAGCCGGAGCTCTCCTGGCACTCGGCGTCGAACGTCGCGAGCCGGATCTCCTCCGCCTTCTGCTCCGGCGTCCGCTCGTTCTCCATACCGTCGGCGATCTCGCCGAACGACGCGCTCATCGTCTCGGTCGGCGTCCCGCCGTCCTCGCCGTTCGGGCTCGGCGGGAGGTCGGTGACGCCGAGCGGCTGCATGCACGTCACCCACTTCTCGGCTGCCGCCACGACCGCGGGATCCAGGGCCGCGCCGTTCCAGGCCGACGCGCCGAGGCCGGCGAGGGCGTTGTTGATCCGCATGCCTTCCGTGGGCAGCTCTTCTCGCGCCTCGTCGACGCACGCCCAGAACTGCTCGTCCTGTTCCGGCGACCAGGACATCGACTCCTCGCTCGCCGCCCTGATGATGGCGGCGTTCGGGTCGGGCGCCCCGCTGTACCCCCACCGCGCGGCCGTCTCGACGTTGAACAGCCGTCGCCCACCGAGCGACATGGACTCCGAACGCACCGAGACGTCGACCTGCGGACGCTGATAATCGAAGCCCTCGTCCCGCATGCACGCCTCGACCAGCACGCCCTCCGCGGCGTCGCCGAGGGCGTTGTCGACCCTGTACGCGTCCAGGGGCATCACCCACTTCAGCCGGTTCTTTTCACCGTCGCCCGGCGCCGCCGCCTCGACCGATCCTGCCGCTGTTTCGTGATCGCGTTCCAAACCCCCGTCGGCCTCCATCGTTCCGCATCCCGCGACGACAAAGCAGAAGACCGCCCCACCGACAACCCCGGACAACGCTCGAACTCGCATCGCAGCTCTCAACCCCTTCAGACTTCGGCACCCGTGACCCGGGGACGTGGTGGGGCGGGGCTGTCGATGTCGTCATGTTCGACAGCCCCACGACCACCCACTACGACTACTTGCACCCGTACTCGACCGAGCCGAACGCCCCCGAGAGCAGTTCGTCGTTGAACCCAGCGGGAGCATTCCCTCCGCTGTCGCCCAAGTTGCCGTCGCCCGACCCGGGCTTGAGGCCGAAGGAAGGGCCCTGATAACCCGGGTTGATGTAGTAGAAGGCGTACTCGTACCTGCCCTTGTTGGAGACCGAGCTCACTGAGTAGCCACCGTTACCGCCGACGCCCGCGTACGTACGCCAAGAGAAGTCGTACTGGCACTCGAAGAAGGAGAAGTGACCGGCCTCGACCGAGCCCGTCCGGTAGCCGGTGTCTCGCCACTGGCACGAATACCCCAACGGGCAATCGGCCGTGGCTGCCGTCGCCGGTACCGCCAGGCCGACGCTGCCACCGAGTGCCAGCAGACCTGTGGTGACCAGGCCAATGATCGTTCGCTTCATCGCGTCTCCCTGCTTTCGGCCCCCCTGCTGAGGGCGAACGGGGCCAACCGTCGCAGATCGACCATCGGGCGCATAAGGGTTCTCACCATCTGGACCGTTTGCGGCCACCCCCTGCGTTCCGGGTGGAGTCGGGCACTAATTCAGACCACGTCGTCAGGGGTGCGCTCCATGGACCTGTGCAGGACCAGTCGCGGAGCCGTGGGCGACGAGGCGCGGGAGGACGAACCAGAGGCCGACGAGCAGGACGAGCGCGCAGCCGCTCGACCACAGCGCCGCGGTGCGGTTCACGACGACGTCGACCACGAGCAGGACCGTCCCCGTGACGACGAACGCGAGGACGAGCACGCCGACCCGGGCGATGCGGTCGCTCAGGGTGACGAGCGCCGTCTTGCGGTGCTTGCGGAACAGCGCGCGGTGCAGGCTCACGGGCGTGACGAACAGGCCGGTGGACAGCACGGCGAGTGCCACGAGGGTGAGGTAGACACCGGTCTGGAACGAGTCGAGGTCGCCGAAGCGCTGCTGGAACGGCAGCGTGAGCAGGAACCCCGTGAGGATCTGCACGCCCATCTGCATGACGCGCAGCTCCTGGAGCAGCTCGGCCCAGTTGCGGTCGGACCGTTCGTCGGCCGACTCGTCACGCCCGTCGCTGACCTGCGTGGTCATGAGTCCTCCCTCGCGCCGCCCCTGGGCTAATCTTCCTTCTGCTGGGGTCAGGAATCGGCTCCGTCCTGATCGATCTCCGGGGACCCCCATCGATGGACGCTGTCCTGCCCTCCGACGTCGCGGAACCCGACGACGTCGTCCCTCCGGCTCTCGCCGACCTCCTCGCCGCACTCGGCCCGGGTGACCCCCAGCCGGTCGGGCGCTTCCGCGTCGACGTCGCCACGGACACGTGGTGGTGGTCGGACGAGGTGTACGAGATGCACGGCTTCGCGCCCGGCGAGGTCGTCCCGACGACGGCGCTCGTCCTGTCCCACAAGCACCCCGAGGACCGGGAGCGCGTCGCGAGCGAGCTCGCGCACGCGGCGCGCACCGGGGAGCCGTTCGGGTCCATGCACCGCATCGTGGACGCGACGGGCCGGACTCGCACGCTCGCCGTGGCCGCGCAGGGCCGCCGCCTCGACGGCGGGGCCCCGTGGGCGGCCGTCGTGGGGTACTTCGTCGACCTGACGACCGCGCACGAGGAGGCGGCCCGGCGCGAGGCGACGGCGTCGATCCGCGCCGCGGACGCGTCACGCTCGGTGATCGAGCAGGCCAAGGGCGTCCTCATGACGGCGTTCGCGATCGGACCGGACGACGCGTTCGAGCTGCTGCGACGTCGCTCGAACGACGCGAACGTGCCCGTGCGCGAGCTCGCGCGCCGGCTGGTCGCGGCCGTCGTCGACGGGAGCGTCGCGGGCGCGGGCGGAGGCGCGCTCGACGAGACTGCCCGACGTCGCATCGACCGGCTCCTCGGAGGTGCGGACGACGGCACGCCCGCGGGCGCGCTCGACTGACCGACGGACCGTCCGGACCGGCCCGCGGCGCGAGGCCCGCCGGGGACGGCCTCGCCTCAGTCGGCCCCGACCCCCGGGATGCGCCGCGTCTCGACGATGTGGCGCGCGATGTCGACGAGCTTGATGTTCGCGTCCTGGGACACGCGGCTCATCACCGCGAACGCGCGCCCGGCCGTGAGCGAGTAGCGCTCCATGATGATGCCCTGCGCCTGCCCGATGAGGGTGCGCGTCTGGACGGCGGACTGGAGCTGCTCCTCGGTGCGCGCGGCGGAGATCGCGGCAGCAGCGACGGCAGCGAACGTCGACGCGAGGTGGTAGTCGTCGGGCCCGAAGGCGTCGGGCGACGTCGAGTACATGTTGAGCGCGCCGTGCGCGTTCTCCGACGTGTAGAGCTGCACGCACAGCATCGACCGGACCCCGAGCTCGCGCGCGACGGCGGGCGCCCAGAGCGGCCAGCGCACGTCGGACTCGATGTCGCCCGACTCGACCAGCGCGTGGTCGTGGACGGCGTCCAGGCACGGCCCCTCGTGGAGCTCGTACTGGAGCGCGTCGCCCCGCGCGACGAGCGGGTCGGACACCGCGGGGCTCTCGATCCGCCCGCGCGTGACGAGCGAGATGCCCGCGGACTCGCACCCCTCGACCATGGAGACCGCGAGCTCGACGACGCGGTCGAGCGTCTGCTGGAGGGTCGGCTCGTCGGCCAGCGCCCGCGCGGCGTCCGCGACAAGCCCGGCGACGCTCTGGTCCTCGACGCCGCCCACGATCTCGGGCAACCCGGCGACGCCCCCCGTCTGCGGGGCGGGGACGGTGGCTCCCGGACCCGCCGGCATGCCGACCGTGCCCTGCTCGACGCTCTGCTCGATGCTCGTCATCTCGGCCTCCTCACGGGTCCCCCGGGCCCCAGCGTAGGCCGCGCTCACAGCGACCGGTACCCAGAGAGACGGGCCGCGACGTCGTGCGCGGCCCGCCTCACCGGTGGTGCCGGAGGCCCCGCCCGGGCAGGGCGCCCGGACGGGTCGGGGGCGGTGGCCGTCTCGCCCGCACAGGGCGTGGCGGCTGGTGTCCCTGGGGCACCGTCGCTCTCGCGGCGGACCCGCCCCCGGGCAGGCGCGGACGCCTGCCCTCCGACCCTCCCGGGCGGGTCGCGGCCCTCGGCCGATCCGTCCGCGGCCCGCACGGGGAGGTCTCTTCCAGGCCCTAGAACACGGGCTTGCCTCCCGTCACCCCGAGGACTGTGCCGGAGACGTAGCTCGCGTCCGTCGGGGAGGCGAGGAAGACGAACGCCGGCGCGACCTCCGCGGGCTGCCCGGCCCGCCCGAGCGGCGTGTCCTGGCCGAACGTCTCGATCTTCTCCTCCGGCTGGGTGGCCGGTTGGAGCGGGGTCCAGATGGGTCCGGGAGCGACGGCGTTGACCCGGATGCCCCGCGGCCCGAGCTCCGCCGCGAGGTTCACCGTGAGGTTGTTGATCGCGGCCTTGGTCGACGCGTAGTCGAGCAGCGACGTCGAGGGCTGGAACGCCTGGATCGACGAGTTGTTGACGATCGCCGACCCCTCCCCCAGGTGCTCGAGCGCCGACTGGGTGACCCAGAGCAGCGCGTAGAGGTTCGTCTTGAGGACGCGGTCGATCTCCGCGGTCGTGACGTCCTCGATGGACTCGCGCCGCGCCATCTGGAACCCGGCGTTGTTGACGAGGACGTCGAGCCCGCCGAGCTCCGCGACGGCGCGCCCGGGCAGGTCGCGGGCGGTCGCCTCGTCGGTCAGGTCGCCGGGCAGGAGGGCGCACGTGCGGCCCGCCTCGCGGACCCAGCGCGCCGTCTCCTCGGCGTCCTCCTGCTCCTCGGGCAGGTAGCCGATCGCGACGTCCGCGCCCTCGCGCGCGTAGGCGATCGCGACCGCGCGGCCGATGCCCGAGTCGCCGCCCGTCACGAGCGCGCGCAGACCCTCGAGCCGCCCGCTCCCCCGGTACGACTCCTCGCCGTGGTCGGGCGCCGGGTCCATGGGCCTCGTGAGGCCGGGCGGCTCCTGCTGCTGGGCCGGGAAGGCCGTCTCGTCCGTCATGTCGTCCCTCCGTTCCGTCGGGGTCCTCTGCTCCGGCTCACGAGCGCGCGGGCTCGCGGCGGCGGGCGAGCTGGGCGTCGTGCGCGCGGGGCCGGGCGACCGGGCGCACGGCGGCGAGCGCCCCCGCGACCGTCGCCTCGGCCGTCGGGCCCACCCCGCCGGCCTTGCTCAGCGCGCGCATGACCTGCGTCGCCGTCTCCTGGACCGGGACGCCCGCCTCGCCCGCCGCCTCGGCGAGGAGCTGGCCGGCCGCGACGTCGTCGACGCCGTGCACGGCCATGAGCACGCCCTTGACCTGCTCGACGGCGGCCTGGCTGACGAACGCGCGCGTCACGGCGCGCTGCGACTCGCGCTCCAGCGCCTCCTTGTGGGTCGGGCTGACGTCGACGACGTAGCCCGCGATCTCGACGACCCGGCCGCGAGCGTCCCGGCGGCCCTGGCCCGTCACGACGACCGAGCGGGCCTTGCCGTGCCCGTCGACGATGCGGTGCGCGCACGAGAAGGGGCGGCCGGAGCGGATCGCGTCCGTCGCGGCGCGGACGACGCGGGCCCGGTCGTCCGGGTGCTTGCGCGAGCGCAGCGCGTCCAGGCTCGGCTCGACGTCCCCCGGCGTCCAGCCGTGCATCGTGTACACCTCGTCCGACCACCACCAGGTCCCGGTGCCGAGCTCGACGCGGTACTGCCCCACGAGCAGGTGCGTGCCCACGGCGAGCACCTCGGCGAGGGCTGCGGGGCGCACGGGAGCGGTCTGCTCGGGGCTGGGGGTGGTGGTCGCGGAGATCGAGGCCATGGTGTCCTCCCAAAGTTCGGGGGGCTGCGGGCCGCTTCATGACTCCGCCTCCAACCTAGCCCACTCGTCCGGAGTCGGCACCCGGGCTCCGCTACGGTGCGGGCATGACCCGCGAGCCGCGCCGGACGATCGCCCAGCACGCCGACGACGCGCTCGCGCTCGTCCGCCCGACGCCGTCGACGGACGTCCCGCTCGAGGACGCGGTCGGGGCGGTCCTCGCGGCGGACGTCGTCTCGACGCTCGACGCACCCGCGTTCGACGCGTCCGCGATGGACGGGTACGCGGTGCGGTCGGAGGACGTGGCCGGGGCCACGACGGCGTCGCCGGTCGCGCTGCGCGTGGTCGGCGACGTCGCGGCGGGGGCACCGGGGCTCGACGCCCTCCTCGGGGTCGGCGAGGCGGTCCGGGTCATGACCGGGGCGCCGGTGCCGCGCGGCGCCGACCTCGTGGTCCCGGTCGAGCGCACGTCGACCGGGCGGTTCACGCCGGGGGCGGCCGGGAGCGGCCCCGCGACCGTCGAGGTCCACGACGCGTCGCGCAGCAACGTGCGGGCGCGGGGCGAGGACGTGCGCCGCGGTGACGTGGTCGTGGAGGCGGGAGCCGTGCTGACGGCTCGGCACGTCTCGGTCGCGGCGTCCGCGGGGCACGCGACCGTACCGGTGCACCGCGCGCCCCGCGTCGCGGTGCTCTCCACGGGCAGCGAGCTCGTCGCGCCGGGGACCGCGCCGGGGCCGGGTCGGATCCCCGACTCCAACTCCGTCCTCCTTTCCGCGTCGGCGCGCGCGGCCGGGGCGCACGTCGTGCGGCGGGGCGCGGTCGGCGACACGGCCGCCGCGCTCGTCGCGGCCCTCGACGACCTGCTGGGTGCGTTCGACGGCGCCCCGCCCGACCTCCTCGTCAGCACGGGAGGGGTGAGCGCGGGTGCATTCGACGTCGTGCGCGAGATCCTCGACCCCGCGACGCGCGCCGGGACGGCGTGGGAGGGCGCCGTCGCCGACGCGCGGCTCGTCGCCGTCGGGATGCAGCCCGGCAAGCCGCAGGGCCTCGCGCGGTGGCGCGGCGTCCCGTGGCTCGCGCTGCCCGGCAACCCCGTGAGCGCGTTCGTGTCGTTCGAGCTGTTCGTGCGCCCCGTCCTGGACCGCCTGCGGGGCGTCCCCGGGCAGGGGCGTGCGCTCGTCGGCCGCGTCGCCGCCGAGGGCTGGTCCTCGCCGGCGGGCCGCGAGCAGCTCGTGCTCGTGCGGCACACCGCGGCCGACGGCGCCCGCGTCGTCCCGGCCGGCCGGCACCGCGACCGCGGGGCGGACCCCGCGGAGGCGCGGGGGTCCGGCTCGCACCGCGTGAGCGCGCTCGCGCACGCCGACGCGCTCGCCGTCGTCGGCGCGGACGTCACGTCGGTCGAGCCCGGCGACGCCGTCCGGGTCCTGCTCCTGGACTGATCGTCGGGAACCCTCTCCGCACGCGCGTGCGAGAGTGGCGCCATGAGCCCCACGCACGACTTCACGCACCTGGACGAGCGCGGCCACGCCCGCATGGTCGACGTCACCGCCAAGCAGCCCACCGTCCGTTCCGCGACGGCGACCGGCGTCGTGCGGTGCTCGCCGGAGATCGTCGCGGCGCTGCGCGACGGCACCGTCCCCAAGGGCGACGTGCTCGCCGTCGCGCGCATCGCGGGCATCGCGGGCGCCAAGCGCACAGCGGAGCTGCTGCCGCTCGCGCACGTCATCGGGGTGCACGGCGCGGTCGTCGACCTCGTCGTGGGCGACCACGGCGTCGACGTCACCGCGACCGTGCGCACCGCCGACCGCACGGGCGTCGAGATGGAGGCACTCACCGCCGTGGCCGTCGCGGGCCTCGCGGTCGTCGACATGGTCAAGGGGCTCGACAAGTCCGTCGAGCTCACGGACGTGCGCCTCGTCGCCAAGACCGGGGGCAAGTCCGGCGACTGGCACCGCGAGCCGTGACGGAACCCCGCCCGGCGTTCGCCTTCGACGCCCTCGTGCTGGCCGGAGGTCGCGCGGCGCGGCTCGGGACGCCCAAGCCGGGCGTCGTCGTCGGGAGCCGTCCCCTGCTGGAGCACGCGCTCGCGGCGACCGCCGGCGCGGTGCGGACCGTCGTCGTCGGGCCGGACGAGCTCGCCGACCCCGCCCGCTACGCCCTGACGCGCGAGGACCCGCCCTTCGGGGGGCCCGTCGCGGGCATCGCGGCCGGGCTGGCGGCCCTGCCCGGGCCTGACGACGGCGGCGCGGCCTGGGTGCTCGTGCTCGCGTGCGACGTCCCCCGGGCCGCGGAGGCGGTGCCCGCGCTGCTCGCCGCGGCGCGCCGGCGGACAGGCGAGGTCGCCGTGCACGCGGTGCGCGGCGGGCGCGACCAGTGGCTCGTGGGGCTCTACGAGCGGGCCGCGCTCCAGGGCGCGCTCGACGCCCTGCCCGCGCTGCACGGAGCCTCGGTGCGCCGCCTGCTCGCGGGACTGCCCGCGCTCGCCGTCCCCGACGAGGACGGCGCCACCGACGACGTCGACACGTGGGAGGATGCCCGCGAGCAGGACCGCCGCCTGGGCGCGGGTGCGGAACCGGCGCCCGACGACACCCCCGACGACAGCAGGAGGCCACGATGACGAACTTGGAGCGCTGGGTCGACGCGCTGGCGGGCGACCTCGACCTCGACCCCCAGGTGGTGGACATCGGCGCGATCCTCGACCTCGCGCGCGACGCCGCGCACGGCATCGAGCGTCCGGCCGCGCCCCTCACGACGTTCGTCGCGGGCTACGTCGCCGGGCTGGCCGCGCACGACGGCTCGGGCCGTACCGTGCAGGACGTCCTGGACCGCGCCGCCGAGCTCGCGCTCGCGTGGACGCCGGAGCCCGAGCTGCCCAGCACGGCGGCGGCCGAGACGCAGGACTGACCGATGGTGACCGTCCGCTACTTCGCCGGGGCGCGCGACGCCGCCGGCACCGAGACGGAGAGCGTCGACGCGACGACGGCCGGCGAGCTGCACGCCGCGCTCGTCGCCCGCCACCCCGCCCTGGCGGACGTGCTCCCCCGCTGCTCGCTCCTCGTCGGCGGCATCCGCGCGTCCACCGACGCCACCCCGATCGGTACGGACGAGACGGTCGACGTCCTGCCCCCGTTCGCAGGCGGCTGACCCGGCCCCGCGCCGAGCAGGCACGGATCGCCTGGTGTCAGTGGTCGCCGCCGTCGAGCTGGGTGAGGACGTGCGGGAGGAGCGGCTCCAGGACCGCCCAGCCGTCGCGCACGCCGCCCGTCGAGCCGGGCAGGTTCACGACGAGCACCCGGCCTTCCGGGCCCGACGCGATCCCCGCGAGCCCGCGCGACAGCACGGCGGCCGGCACGTGCGCGGCGCCGCGCCGGCGCAGCTCCTCCGCGACGCCGGGGAGCTCCTGCGCCAGGACCTCGCGCGTCCCCTCGGGCGTGAGGTCGCGCGGCCCGACGCCGGTCCCGCCGGTCGTGAGCACGACGCGCGCTCCCCCGGCCACGGCCCGGTCGACGGCATCGCGGACGGAGGCGACGCCGTCGGGCACGAGGTCCGTGACGACCGGCCAGCCCGCCGCCTCCAGGAGCCCCGCGAGGAGCGGGCCCGAGCGGTCCTCCGCCTCGCCGCGCGAGCAGCGGTCGGACACGGTGACGACGGCGACGGTCGCGTCCGCGGCCGGTCCGGTGGCTTGGCTCATGGCGCCACGGTAGCGACCCGCGTGGCCGGGTAGGGCGGGGTGTCGGGCGCGTCGCGCTCGGCGCGCGCGATCCGCCCGTTCTGGGCATAGTGGCTGTGGACCGACCCGCCGTCCCTGCTCGCCCAGGAGGCCCGCATGTCGTACGTGTCCGTGCCGTCAGCGCTGCCGGTGCGTGGGCCCTCGCGACCGCTCCGTGCCCGGCCCTCGACGTCCGGCGGCGGGCGAGCGGCATGACGACGACGTCGGACGGTCCCGTCGAGGACGCGCTGCTGCGGCTCGGCAAGCACCTGCGGCGCGGGCAGGTGTCCGAT
>NZ_JBGNYC010000028.1:0-62305 GCF_051844275.1 Cellulosimicrobium sp. CpK407 | reverse complement strand
GCGGAACCAGGGCTCTACCTCGCGGGGGCGGGTTTGCCCTCGCGCAGACAGGTCTCGCCCCGGTCCGTGGGACGGACCGGGGCGAGACGTGGTGCGACGCGCAGGGTGCGGGTCAGCCGCAGGTGGCGGCGTCGTACTGCGCGGTGACCGTCGTCGACCTCCCCTCGGCGTCGGTGGCCACGACCGTGGCCGCGCCGGCCTCGACCGACGTCGTGCGCGACGCGAACGACTGGTAGGCGTTCTTGCCGGGCTCGACGCCGTTGAACGTCTTGGTGCCGAACGGGGTGTCGAGACGGACCGTGAGCGGCACGTCGTCGTCGTTGAGCGCCCGGACCGCGACGTAGACCTTGCCGGCGAGGCAGCGGGTCTCGGCCGTGACGGTGACCGCCGGACCGGCCGGGACGCCGTCGCCCACGGTGAGCGTGAGCGTCGTCGTGGTGGTGCCGGCGGTGCTCACGTAGTCCGGGAGGACGAGGTCGCCCTGGATCACGTACACGCCCGGCGTCTGGACGACCGACTCGTCGTAGTCCCACTCGACGCCGATCGCCTGGTTGTCGCGCGAGCCGTCGTTGTAGGACACGAGGACCTTCGTGGGCAGCCACGGCTGCTCGCCGACGGCGACGCTCTGCTCGAACTGCTCGGCGCCCTGGATCGAGATGCCGCCCTGGGAGTTCTCCGGCCGCACGTAGACCTGGGCCTCGGCGATCAGGCCGTAGGTCGTGTTCGTGCCGTAGACGGTGAACGGCTCGACGTTGGTCTCCGCCACCATGGCCGGCGTGATCGGCTGCCAGGTGAAGTCGACCGCGCCGCGGCGGCCGCTCGAGTAGACGACGTCGAGCGAGGCGGGGAGCGTCGGGACCTCGCCCGTGACGGTCCGGACGATCACCGGGCTCGCCACGGAGTCCACGGTGTCGCCGTTGACGCGCCACCGCAGGATGCCGGTGCCGGCGCCGCCGGTCTGGACGCCGGTGATCCGGACGCGCAGGTAGCTGGCCTCGACGGGCTCGAACTCCAGGTGGTTGTACGTGTTGCGCTGGAGCGCGCCCGCGTACGTCGAGCCGTCGGTCAGGGTCACGGGGGTCCAGTCGGCGCCGTTCTGCGAGTGCTCGACGGTGTAGGTGTCCGCGCGCGGCATGCGCGTCCCGCCGTTGTCGTCGTACCAGTAGATGTCCGTCGAGGCGACGAGCACCGGCGACTGCCACGCGTAGCGGATCCACGCGGCGGTCTGCGCGCTCGTCCCGTTCGCGGGCTGGCCCCACGTGCCCCAGCCGTTGCCCGCACCCGGGTTCGAGCTGCCGGGCGTCGAGGACTCGTTGACGCGCAGCGGGTTCTCCCACGACGCCGATCCGCTCGTCGTGATCGTCGCGAGCGCGCCGAACTCGGCGGAGGTCGCCTTCTCGGTGAGCTCGACCTGGACGTCGCGCTCGGTCGTGAGCTCGCCGTCGGACGCGGTGAGGCGGAACGTGTACTCCCCCGCGACCGTGCCCGTCACCGTCGTGGTCAGGGCGTCGGCGTCGCCGAAGATGACGCTCGCGCCGTCGGGGGCGGCGACGGTCGTCCACCCGGAGGTGAGGGTGCCGTCGTCGGGGATGCCGTCGTCGGTCACGGTGCCGACGAGCGTCGTGGACAGGTTGCCGTCCTTGGAGCGGTCGACGTTCACCGTGACGGTCGGGGCGTCGTTGACGACCTCGGGCACCTCGCGGCCGGAGTCGAAGACCTGGATCTCCGAGATCGCCGTCCAGTGGCTCGGCGTGTTCGTGAACGCGACGCGGACCTTGTCGGTCGTCACGGCCTCGAAGAGCGCCTCGTTGAACTTGGGGCCGGGGATCTTCGGCGCCTTGAACGCGTCCGGGACCGAGGTCCAGCCGCCCGAGCCGTCGGGCACCTGGATCGAGTACCGGACCGGCTCGCGGTACCCGCCCGCCTGCCGGTCGCTGACGAACCAGACCTTGACGTTGTCGAACGTCGTGGGCTCGCCGAGGTCGAGCTCGACGTACCCCGTGTCGCCCTCGGTCCCGTAGTTGCCCCAGTAGGGCTCGTTGACGGTCGTGCCGTCGGTGACCGCGGCGAGGGACACGGGACGCTCGGTCTCCGTGATGGCGCCCGGGGTGTAGTTCATCGACCCCGTGCTCCAGCCCGGCGTGTGGAACTGACGCCACGGCGTCGGGCGCGCACCCTGCTGGGTGGCCGACGACGAGAGCTCCGCCCCGCGCGCGAGGTTGACCGCCTCCTCGGTGAGGTCGATGCCCGCGGTCTTGAGGTAGGACACGACGCGCTCGTCCTCGATCGGGGTGTCGACCGCGGTCGGCAGGTCGGCGCCCTGGTCGTCGACGACCTCGACGGCCAGTCCCTCGTCGGACTCGACGACCTCGTTGGCCGCCGGGTCGTAGACGAACCGGCCGAGCGCGTCGGCCGCGGCCTTGCGCTCGCCGTCGACGAACAGGCTGTAGCCCTCGCCGAGGCCGTAGTGCGAGCCGTCCTCGTCCCAGACGATCGTGACGTCCTTGCCGTGGTACCGCAGGTTGTTGACCATGAAGTGGTCGTACCCGAGGTCGATCGGCCAGAGCTCGATCTTGTCGTCGGACCGCGGCTGGATGCCGCCCATGTCCTCGACGTAGATGTAGTTCATGTTGCCGAGCATCACGTGGTTCGGGTTGTTGCGGTTGAACGTCTGCGTGCTCGCGTTCCAGCTCGAGTAGTACTCGGCCTGGTTCGGCACGAGCGCGTTCCCGTTCGGGTAGATGCTCCACGCCATCCAGTCGAGGAGCTTCGCGGCGTACTCGGGCCTGACGTACGTGTGGTCGGGGTCGTAGTGCCGCAGCGCGGACCGCACGCCGCGGTACTGGACCGTGAAGTTGATGTTGGAGAAGTTGTTCGAGCCCCCGATGCCGTACTTCGCCCGGTCGTACTGGTTGGCCGTGTAGAACGGGAAGATCGGGAAGTTGTCGCCGTACCGGAGGAAGCGGAAGCCGTCGACGTACTTCTCGGCGTCCTCGACCGGGATGAGGTTCTCGGCGTAGACGTCGTAGAGGTTCGACTCCTTCGCCGGGATGAGGTCGCGCTCGGCCTCGCTGAGCGGGTTCTGGTTCCCGCCCGACGTCGCGCCGTGCGACGTGCCCGCGAGGAACATGCGCGTCTCCTCGCTCCACAGCCGGCCGAGGATCGCGTCCCGGATCTCGTCGGCCGTGTCACCCATCTCGGCGACCTTCGCCGGGTCGGCGCCGGCCATCGCGTAGAGCTGGCGCGCGGCGTCGAACGCGCCCCACACGTACGCGGACTCCGGGCGCTCGATCGTCCGCGCTCCCGGCGCCCCGGCGTTCACCTTGGGGTAGCCGAAGCTGATCGCGTCGGAGTCGTTGCCGGGCATGTAGTTGGTGTCGTAGGCGATGAGCTTGTCGTCGTTGCCGTCGTAGTGCTCGAGCTGACCGACGCCGTCGCCCTCGAAGTACGTCGCGAAGCGCTCGGCGACCGCCGGACCGCCGCCGTGCACGTTGTAGGCCTCAAGGCCTGCGGTGCCGAGGTACTGCGAGTAGTGGTTGTTCCAGCTCGTGTGGCCCGGGCTGTCGAGGAACGCCGACGACCCGGACAGCTCACCGATGTTGAGGATCTGGCCGTACCCGAGGTACGGGTTGCGGATCCACTTGGTGTCCTGCAGGTGCATGGGCTGCGTGAGCGCCACCGAGTTCTGGTAGAGGTTCACGCCCTCGATCGTCGTCGGGTACTGGTACACGTAGCCCGGCTCGTTCGCGTCCAGGCTGTTGTACCGCTCGCCCCACCAGCGGTAGACGATCGCCTTCTCGATCGCCTCGTCCGGGACGTCGATGTACGGGATGTCCTGCGCCCACTGCCGGTTGAACTCCGTCACGCCGGTGCGGAACGCGTCCGCGGGCGACAGCGCGGCGTACTCGTGGAAGCTCTCGACCGACTCGGGGAGCGTGTCGCTGGACAGCACGCCGAGGACGGACAGGTCGACCGAACCGCCCGCCGGGACGGTCACCTCGCGGTCGAGGTTGGTGCCCACGCGCTCGAACCCGGGCGCCTTGAGGCCGACCGTGACCTCGGACCACGGGGTGTCGACGAGACCGTTGTTCGCGCCGCTCGTCAGGGTCCGCGTCCCGGTGAGCTCGTCGGCCGCGTCCGTCGACGTGGTCGCCAGCGGCGACGCCGCGCGGACCGTGAACGTCACGTCGCTCGCGCCGGGGTTGGTGAACGTGATCGCCGAGAGCGCCACGTTGTCGTACGTGATGAGCTTCTTGAGGTCGGCGGTGACGCCCGTCGTCCCGACCGTGTACCGCGCCTTCGCGTGGCTCGGCGCGTTGAAGCGCTGCGCCCCGACCTCGGTGATCGTCTGCCCCGGGACCGTGACGGTGTAGAGGTTGCCGAGGTTGTTGGGTCCGCCCGCGAACGCGGAGCCCGCGAAGCCCATGACCGCCCAGTTGCTGTTGCCCCGCAGGTACAGCGAGCGGCCGCGCGTCTGCAGCACGGTGTTGCCCGACGTCCCGCTGACCCCGAGCACGCGGTCCAGGTAGTAGTCCGTGCCGCCCGCCGCGCGATCCTTCTCGAAGATCGACCCGTGCATCGAGCCCGCGGTCCACGGCACCCCGGGCTCCAGCGCCGCGGCGACCTGGTCCAGGTTCGAGTAGACCGGGTCACCGATGTCCATCGAGTCGGTCGTGCCGTCGGTGTACACACCGACGTCGCTCTCGTTGCCCGGCACCACGTCGGCCTGCGCCCCCGGTGCCAGCGCGACGCCGGTCACGGCCATCGCACCTGTCATCGCCGAGGCGACGACCCTTCTCCACGCTCTCCCCGACATCACCAAGTCCTCTCCATCGGGAACCGGAAAACAGGTTTCGGGACGACGACGGGCCTCGCCTCGCACGGGCGGACTGCCTCGTCCGCCCGCCCCGCTGCGGGGCGCGGGACCCTGATCGTCGTGCCGCCTCGCGCCGCGCCGTGGAGCGCTCGCGCCCGGGGCCGGGGCCCCGGGCACCTCCGCGGTGAGGTCGCCAGACGCGAGCCAGTCAACCAGCCACGAAGGGCCGCCCGCAATGGTTTTCGGTCTCGACTTTGCCTCGTCCGCCGGAGCACTACGGAACGGTGCGGCGCCCGGTGATCGTTGGTACGACGCCATCAGCGCCCGGTGCGACGCAATCTCACAGCCAGGAGGAGCGGGTGATCCGGGGCGCTACCGAAAGGTGGTGTCCATCGATTTCACGCGCCCCGGGCGTGCGCGGCAGCAGGATGTGTCCCGCCACGGCGGCCAGGGTTCGCCACCGGGGACCGCCCCGCACCCGCCCGTCAGGCGCCGTCGCCGGGCGGGGTGGTCCCGTCCGCCGGCGCGGTGGCCCCGTCCGCGGGCGGCGTCGCACCGTCCGCCGGCGGGGCGGTCCCGTCCGCGGGCGGCGTCGCACCGTCCGCCGGCGGCGCGGTCCCGTCCTCCGGGGCGGTCGTGTCCGCGGGGTCCGGGGACGGCGGGGGCGGCTCGAGCAGCGTGAACGTCACGGGCTCGCTCGTCGCGCCGTCGACGCCCGCGATGCTCAGGACCGCGGTGTACGTGCCCGGCCCGACCTCCGGCTGGTCGGGCGCGCACCCCTCGGCCGAGCGGTGCCGGTCCCAGCGCACGAGCTTCGACGGGTCCTCGTCCCCGGTGCTCATGAGCAGCAGCCGCTCCGTCGTGCCGCAGTCGGCCGACGACCAGACGAGCTCGTCGCCGGAGTAGATCTGCACCTGACGCCCGGCGTCCGAACCGTCGACGAGGCAGGGGCGGCCGCCGGACTGCCGGAGCGTCACGGTGAGCTGGACCGCGCGTCCCGGCTCGTACTCCGCCGCGCTCGCCGTCAGCCCGAGCTCGAGAGATGCCGCCGTGCAGTCCTGCGGCGGTCCGGCCGCCTCCGGGGTCGGCGGCGCGGACTTGCCCTCCTGCGCGGGCTCGTCGCCGGCGAGCAGCGGCTGCACCGCCCGCACGACGACCTGCCCGAGCAGGACGAGTCCCACCACGAGGCCGACGAGCAGCGCGAGCGCGACGACGCGGCGTCGGAGCAGCGCCCCGCGCGTGGGCCGGTCGCCCGGCCCGCTGCGGGGGCTGGCGCCCGGCCTCGGGGCGCGGTCGGTCCGCGGCGTGCTCACGGGTCCTCCGTCGTGCAGGTGCTGGTCGCGACCACGGTAGCGGCGACCGGTGCCCCGCCCGATGCTGCCGCGCCGACGACCGCCCAGGTCGGGGCAGAATGGGTCCCTCCGCCGACCTGTCGGCGCCCGACTCGGCCACGACCGCCGGCCCGCCGGCGGCACGGGGCCGACCGACGACCGAGAGGGACGACCGCCGTCATGACCGCCCCGGCCGCGCGCCCGGCCCGACCGCCCGTCGCCGCCGCCGTCACCACCGCTGCCGCGGGACCGCACCCGCACGCCGACCTGCACGACGCCGTCGGGCGCTGGTTCGGCGAGACGGCGCGCGACCTGCCGTGGCGCGCCGCGGACCGCACCGCGTGGGGCGTCCTCGTGAGCGAGGTCATGCTGCAGCAGACGCCGGTGGTCCGGGTCGAGCCCGCGTGGCGCGCGTGGATGGATCGCTGGCCGACGCCCGCGGACCTCGCGGCGGCGTCGACGGCGGACGTGCTGCGCGCCTGGGGCCGCCTCGGCTACCCCCGCCGCGCGCTGCGCCTGCAGGAGTGCGCCCGGGCGGTCGTCGAGCGGCACGGCGGCGAGGTCCCGCACGGCGAGGACGCCCTGCGCGCGCTGCCGGGCGTCGGCGAGTACACCGCCGCGGCGGTGACCGCGTTCGCGCACGGCCGACGCGCCGTCGTGGTCGACACGAACGTGCGCCGCGTCCTGGCGCGGGCCGTCGGCGGGGACGCCCTGCCCGCGCCGTCGTACACGGCCGCCGAGCGCGCGAGGGCGGCCGCCCTCGCCCCGGCCGACGACGCGGACGCGGTGCTCTGGGCCGCCGCCTCGATGGAGCTCGGCGCGCTCGTGTGCACGGCCCGGACGCCGCGCTGCGGCGTCTGCCCCGTCCGCGACGCGTGCGCGTGGCGCCTCGCCGGGCGCCCGGGCGACGAGCACGCGGGACGACGGCGCACGCAGGCCTGGGCGGGCACCGACCGGCAGGTGCGGGGTCGGGTCATGGCCGTGCTGCGCGACGCGCCGGGACCGGTGCCGCGCGGCGTCGTGACCGAGGTGTGGCACGACGCCGCGCAGCTCGACCGCTGCGTCGCGAGCCTCGTCGAGGACGGGCTCGTCGAGCAGGTCGACGACCTCTACCGGCTCCCCGCCTGACCCGCCACGGGCCTCGGAGCCGGGTCAGAGGGTCGGCAGCCAGACCCGCATCGTCGACGGGCCGCGCTCGGCCCAGTCGTGGTACGGCACGAGCCGGACGTCGACGGGGACCTCCGCCGACGTCGCGACCGGCTCCTCGCCCGGGCGGTCGGCGCCCGTCCGCCCGGGCGCCCCGCCGCGGAGCGGGGTGTAGGGCCACGGAGCCGTCGCCGGGTCCACGAGCAGCCCGCGCACGACGACGCGCCCGTCCTCCTCGCGCGGGGGCACGGCCACGTCGACGCGCAGGTCGGCGACGTCGCGCCCGCTCGGCAGGTCGACGGACTCCACGCACAGGACCTCGGGGCCGCGCTGGACGGCGACGCACCCGCGCACGGCGTCCACGCGCTCGTCGGGCACGAGGAACCGCGGCGCGACGTCGAGCTCGAGCGTGACGACGCTGCCCGCGCGCAGGTCGGGCACCGCGACGGTCCCCGCGGGCACCTGGCGGGCCGGGCCGTCGTCGACCACGAGCCGCCCCGACCCGGACCACGCGGGCACGCGCAGGGTGAGCGCCCAGCGCTCGGGCGCCTCCACGACGCGCACGCGCACGCGCCCGTCCGCGGGGTAGCCGGTCTGGACGTCGAGCGTGACCGGCTCGCCCGACGGCAGCGTCGCGCGGACCTCGCTCGGTGCGTACTGGTGGAGCTGCACGCCGCCGTCGTCGACCGTCGCGAGATACCCCGCGAGGCTGGCGAACGTGCGCGCGACGTTCGGCGGGCAGCACGACACCTCGAACCACGGCGCGCGCAGCGACGACTCGGCGCGCTTGCTCACCTGGTCCGGGGCCGCCGGCTCGCCGGGGACGCGCTGGTGCAGCGTGTTCGCGTAGTAGAACGCGCGGCCGTCGTGCGCGGGCGACGTCGCGACGACGTTGAAGAGCGTGCGCTCGACCACGTCGGCGTAGCGCGGGTCGCCCTGCGCGAGCAGGAGCCGCCACGCGACCATGACCGAGCCGATCGACGCGCACGTCTCGGAGTACGCGCGGTCGGGCGGGAGGACGAAGTCGTCGCCGAACGCCTCGTCCTGGTGGTGCGACCCCTGCCCGCCCGTGACGTAGGTGCGGGCGGCCTGCGTGCGCTCCCACTGCCGGGCGACCGCGGCCACGAGCGCGTCGTCGCCCGTCTCGACGGCGACGTCGATCGCGCCCGCGGCGAGGTAGTTGGCGCGCACGGCGTGGCCCCGGAACACCGTGGCCTCGCGCACCGGGACGTCGTCCTGGTAGTACGAGCGGCCCCACTCGATGTCCGCGAGGGTGCCCTGACCGCGGCGCTCGACGAACAGCGCCGCCTGCCGCACGTACCGCGGCTCGTCGAGCGCGCGGCCGAGCTCCGCGAGCGCCACCTCGATCTCGGCGTGCCCGCACACCCCGTGGATGCCGTCGGGCCCGAACGCCTCGCACACGTGGTCCGCGGACCGGCGCGCGACCTCGACCAGCAGGTCCTCGGGGTGGCCGGTGCGGGCGCGCGCGACGGCGGCCTGCATGAGGTGCCCTTGGACGTACAGCTCGTGGCCCCACTCGAGGTCCGTGTACCGGGCGTCCTGGCCGGGGCTGCCGAACCGCGTGCAGAGGTAGCCGTCCGGCGCCTGCGCCGCCGCGACGCGCCGCACGATCGCGGCGAAGCGGCGCTCGAGGTCGTCGTCGGGTCGGCGGCCGAGCTCCCACGCCATCGCCTCGAGCAGCTTGTACACCTCGGAGTCGCTGAACTCCCGGCCGCGGCGGGTCGTCGCGACGTCGCCGCGCGCGACGGCGTCGAAGTTCGACAGCCAGCCCTCGGCCTCGAGCCAGTGCTCGATGTGCGCGAGGGTCGCGGTGCGGTTCACCTCCTGGCGCTCGGCCCAGAACCCGCCCGTGATGCGCACCTGCGCCAGGCCGAGCGGCTGCAGCCGCCCGGTCGCGGGGACGACCGGCCGTCCGCCGTCCGTGGGGCGGGCACCGGTCCCCGTCGTCCGGGGCACGGTCGGGGTCGTGGTCATGGCAGCACCTCCGGAGGCGACGGCGTCGCCTCGTGGTTCGTCGGGTCGTCGTGGTGGGACGACGCCGGGCGTCGTGGGGTCGGTCGGTCGGACGGGGGTCGGGTCGGGGGCGTGGGTCGTCATCCCTTCAGCGCCCCGGACATGAAGCCGCGCACGTAGTGGCGCTGCAGGAGCAGGAACAGGACGACGCACGGGGCCGCGAGGACGACGACGCCCGCCTGGGTCGCGCCGTAGTCGACGATGCCCATGACCTGCTGGCGCATGTTGGCCACCGCGAGCGGCAGCGGCGCCTTCGTCGAGTCGGTGATGAGGATCAGGGGTGCCACGAAGTCGTTCCAGGCGGCGAGGAAGGCGAACAGCCCGACGGTGATGAGCCCCGGCTTCACCGCCGGCAGCAGGACCCGCCACAGGGCGCCGAACGACGAACACCCGTCGACCATCGCGGCCTCGTCCAGCTCGCGCGGCACCGACTCGAACGCGATGCGCATCATGAACGTCGCAAAAGGGAGCTGGAACATGGTGAGGACCAGCGCGAGGCCGAGCAACGAGTTCTGCAGGCCGATGGTGTTGAGGAGCACGTAGAGCGGGATGAGCAGCGTCGCGTACGGGACCATGAGGATCGCGAGCGTCACGAGGAACAGCACGTCGCGGCCGGGGAACCGGAACCGCGCGAAGGCGAAGCCGCCGAGCAGCGACACCCCGAGCGTGAAGAGCACCGTGAGCCCGGACACGACCACGGAGTTCAGGAGGTACTGCCCGATGCCCGCCTGGTAGTTCGCCAGGGTCACGTAGTTCCCGAAGCCCCAGCCGTCGACCTGGTTGCTGCCGGGCTGCGGCGAGAACGAGGCCACGCCCGCCCAGATCAGCGGGAAGAGGAAGACGATGGCGAGGCCCCCGGTGAGCACCCAGTACGGGGTGCGGGTGAGGACGCCGGCGATGCGGGCGCGCGGGGCCGGCCGGCCGGTGGGAGCGGGTCGCGCCGCGGGTGCGGGAGCGGGTGCGGTGACGGTCATGTCACTTCTCCTCGGGTGCGCGCATGCCACGGACCTGCGCGACGTTGATGAGCACGAGGGCGGCGAGCACGATGATCGACAGCGCGGCGGCCACGCCCAGGTCGTTCTGGCCCTGGAAGGCGATGTTGTAGATGAGCTGGACCACGGTGATCGTGCTGTTGTCCGGGCCGCCCTTGGTGAGGATGTAGAACTGGTCGAACGCGAGCAGCGAGCCGGTGACGCACATGATCGTGCACAGCGCGAGCGACGGGCGCAGCAGCGGGAGCGTCACGCGCCCGAACGTCTGCCAGCGGTTCGCGCCGTCCATGCGCGCGGCCTCGTAGACCTCGTGCGGGATCCCCTGCAGCCCCACCATGAGCAGGAGCATGTAGAACCCGGCGAAGCGCCAGACGATGAGGAAGACCGTCGACCACAGCGCGCCCTCGGGCGAGCCGAGGAACGACACCGGCTCGTCGACGATCCCCAGCCGCTCCAGGAGCGGGGAGATCGGCCCGACCTGCGGCGAGTACAGCGCGTAGAAGAGCAGCGACGCGGACGCCAGGCCCAGCGCGCTCGGCACGAGGATCGAGGTGCGCAGGAAGCTCTTCCACCGGCTCGACTCCTGCACCAGGAGCGCGAAGCCGAGCCCCAGGGCGATGAGGAGCACGGTCGCGATCACCGTGTACTTCAGCGTGAAGACGACCGAGTCCCAGAAGAACCGGTTGTCGACCGCGTCGCGGAAGTTGTCGGGGAAGTTGGGGCCCCGGTTGCCGGCGAGCAGCGGCCAGTCGGACACCGACATCTGGCCGACGAGCAGGACGGGGAGGACGAAGAACACGAGCACGAACACCGCGGTGGGCGCGGCGTAGGCCCACCCGCGGGCGGCCTGCGAGCGCCCCGGCCGACGGCGGCGCCGCCCGGCGCTCGCGGTCAGGGTGCCGCGGGGCGGTCGGTGGTCGCTCGCGGCGGGGCCCGGCGACGCCGCGCCGTGCGGCGCGGGCGAGGGCGGCGTCGAGGACGCGGACTGCACGGACATGAGAGGTCTCCTGGAACAGGGCGAGGGAAGCCGGACCCGGCCCGCCGCCGCACGGGTGGGCGCGGCGGCGGGCGCTGTGGTCACGCGGGGTGGTCGCTCGGGACGATCACGCCGGACCGGTCACTGCGAGAGGACCGCGGTGATCTCCTCGTTGTCCGGCTCGATGCTCGAGGCGTCGCCGAACACCGCGTTGCGCACGAGCGTGAGCCACGGGCTGTTCGGCGCGTTGAACGCCTGCTGGAAGTTGCGGGCGACGGGCGTGCGGCCCTTGCTCGCGATCTCGTTGATCGTCACGACGCGCGGGTCGGCCGACGAGTACTCGTTGTCGACCAGGTCGGCGCGCGAGACGACGTCGCCGTTCTTGGCGAGCACCTCGACCTGGGCGTCCTCGGACATCATCCAGGAGAGGAAGTTCCACGCCTGGTCGGACTGCTCGCTGTCCTTGGAGATGCCGATGCCGTCGCCGCCGACGAAGGTCGACTCGCCGCCGCCCGGCCCCGGGATCGGTGCGACGCCGACGTCCACCGTCTCGTCCGCCGTCGACAGGAGCGTCGCCGGGTACGGCATGACGCCGATCTTGCCCTCCTGGAAGGGGGCGACCCACGTCGCGCCGGTCTCGTCCCGCGTGCCGGCGCCCACGGCGTCGGAGTCGACGAGGTCCTTGTACACGGCGTAGACGTCCTGCGCGGTGTCGCTCGCGAGGAGCGACTCGGTGCCGTCCGCGCTGAGCACGTCCTCGTCCGCGGCCCACACCGACGGGAACCACGTGAAGACGAGGCACCCGCCGCAGTTGCCGCCGAAGAAGGTGCCGTCGACGCCGCCGCCGAGCGCGTCGACCGCCTTCGCCTGCTCGGCGAACTCCTCGAGCGACGTCGGCCCGGCCTCCGGGTCGAGGCCGGCCTGCTCGTAGAGGTCCTTGTTGTAGAAGAGGACCGAGATGTCGAGCACGAACGGCAGCACGTACTGCTCGTCCTCGTACGTGCCGGCCTCGAGGTGGCCCTGGTTGATCTGGTCCGCGAAGTCGAGCTGGTCGATGCGGTCCGTGACGTCCTGGTAGAGCCCCTGCTCGACCCAGTTCGGCACGTACACGATGTCGGCCGCGAACAGGTCGGGCAGCCCGCCGCTGCCCGCGGCGGCGCCGACCTTCGCGACGTAGTCGTCGTTGGGGACGATCGTCAGCTCGACCTGGTTCTCGTGACTCGCGTTGTACGCGTCCACGAGCAGCTTCGCCTGCTTCTCGAGCGGCGCGCGCGTCCACAGCGTGAGCGTGCTGCCGTCGTCGACCCCCTCGACGCCGCCCTCTCCCGTCCCGCCCGTCGCGGCGTCGTCGCCGCCCGATCCGGACCCGCCGCACGCGGCGAGCCCGAGCGCGACGAGGCCGGCGAGCGTCGTCGTGGCCACGGACCTCTTCCACGAGGCCCCGCGGTGGTTCTTCATCTCGTGTCTCCTCGTACTCGTCTTCGAGCCGTTGCACCTGTGCCCCGTGCCCGCGCTGTGGGCGAACACGTTTTCGGTCACCGTGTCGCGCTGCGGCGCGCTCCACGTGGCCGACCCTCCCCTCAGGCGGCTAGTGTTCGATGTCCTGGCGTCATCCGTGAGCCACGTGCTCGCGAGGTCGCCAGCACCGAAACCAACCGAAAAGGTTTTCTGAATGTATGGCAGCGCGGTAGTCTCGTCAAGCAGGGCAGCGGGTTACAGTTCGATCACGGCTCGATCGTCGAGGGCGCAGCGCAGCGCACCGGCAGGAGGGGGAACGGCCTCATGACGACCCAGAGCGGGAGCGCCACGCCGCGCGCGGCGACCCTCACCGACGTCGCGCGCCTCGCGGGCGTGTCCATCGCGACCGCGTCCAAGGCGATCAACGGGCGCGACCAGGTCAAGGCGGAGACGCGCCTGCGCGTCCTGGAGGCCGCCGAGCGGCTGTCCTTCGCCCCCAACGCGCTCGCGCGCGGGTTGCTCAAGGGCCGTACCGGCACGGTCGGGCTGCTCACGAGCGACCTCGAGGGACGCTTCTCGATCCCGGTCCTCATGGGCGCCGAGGACGCGTTCGGCGCGGGCCGCGTGTCGGTCTTCCTGTGCGACGCGCGCGGCGACGCCATCCGCGAGCAGCACCACGTGCGCGCCCTGCTCTCGCGGCGCGTCGACGGGCTCATCGTCGTCGGCTCGCGCACCGACCCGCGGCCGCCGCTGAGCGCGGACATCCCGGTCCCGGTCGTCTACGCCTACGCGCCGTCCGAGGACCCGTCCGACGTCTCGATCACGGCGGACAACGTCGGGGCCGGGCGCCTCGCCGTCGAGCACCTGCTCTCGTGCGGGCGCCGGCGCGTCGCGCACGTCTCGGGCGACCCCGGCTACAAGGCCGCGCAGGACCGCGCGGCAGGCGCCGAGGCCGCGGTCGCCGCCGCCGGCCTGGAGCTGGTCGGCGGCCAGACCTTCTTCGGCTCGTGGAGCGAGGGCTGGGGACGCGGCGCCGCGCGCATGATCGTCGAGCAGCACGGCGACGTCGACGCCTTCTTCTGCGGCTCGGACCAGATCGCCCGCGGCGTGCTCGACGCGCTGCGCGAGCTCGGTCGCGACGTGCCCGGCGAGGTGTCGGTCATCGGCTTCGACAACTGGGAGGTGCTGACGACCAACGCGCGCCCGCAGCTCACGAGCGTCGACATGAACCTCGAGCGGCTCGGGCGCGTCGCGGCGCAGCGCCTCTTCGCCGCGATCGACGGGACCGTGCGCCCGGGGGTCGAGGAGCTCCCGTGCCGCGTGGTGACCCGCGCGTCGACCGTGCCGATCAGCTGAGCGTCGCGTCCGCGGTGCCACCGCCGTCGAGGTCGTCGAGGTCGTCGAGGTCGAGCAGCATGCGCGTGTTGCCGAGCGTGTTGGGCTTCACGCGCGCGAGGTCGAGGAACTCCGCGACGCCGTCGTCGTGCGAGCGCAGGAGCTCGGCGTACACCTCGTGCGAGACGGGGGTCCCCTCGATCACGCGGAAGCCGTGCGCCCGGAAGAAGTCGACCTCGAACGTCAGGCAGAACACCCGACGGAGCCCGAGCGCGCGGGCCCGCGCCAGCAGCTCGACGACGAGCGCGTGCCCCACGCGGTGCCCGCGCCACGCGGGGTCGACGGCGAGGGTGCGGATCTCGGCGAGGTCGTCCCACATGACGTGCAGCGCGCCGCACCCGACGACGCGCGGCGCGTCCTCGTCGTCGGCCTCGCCGACGGCGCTCGTCGCGGCCGGGTCCGCCTCGGCGACGACGAACTCCTGGACCGCCTCGTAATACCCGACCAGCTCCTTGGCCAGGAGGATCCGGTCCTCCGCGTAAGGCTGCACGAGCGCGCGGACCGCGCGCACGTCCGCGGGCAGGGCGGGACGGACGCGGACGGCGGAGGTCGTGGGCACCGCGTCACTGTACGCGGATCGCGGGCTCTATGCATAGTCATGCACTGAGCCGCATACCTCCGTGGGTTCAGGCGCCCCCGACGAGCCGCGCCGCCGTGATCTCGTCGACGACGAGGTCGGTGACGACCCCCGCGCGCAGCGCGGCGCGCAGCGGCGCCACCTTGTTGTCCCCCGCGACCGCGCACACGCGCCGCGGCACGCGCCGCAGCTCCTCCGGCGCGGGGCCGGTCGCGCGACCGTTGAGGGCGATGTCGCGGTAGGTGCCGTCCGCGCGCAGGAACACCGTGCACACGTCGCCGACCACGCCCTCGGCGTCCAGGACCGCGATGTCGTCCGGCTCGAGGTACCCCGCCGAGTACACGTGCGACGGCACGCCGCCCGCCACGGCCCCGACGGAGAAGAGCGCGATGTCCGCACGGTGCTGCACGTCCAGCACGCGTCGCACCGACCGCTCGCGCCACATCGCCCGCTTGGTCTCGGCGTAGTCGAAGAAGGCCGGCACTGGGAAATGGTGCACGTGCGCGTCGAAGGCGGCGCCGAAGCCCGCGATGAGGTCGCCCGCGTAGTGCACGCCCGACGTGCGCGTGTTCGCGGCCCCGTTGAGCTGGACGACGGCGCTCCCCCGTGTCGGCTTGCGCGGCAGGTGCCGGGAGATGGCCGAGAGCGTGGTCCCCCACGCGATGCCGAGGATCATGTCGGAGTCGAACCACGTCGACAGCAGGCGCGCGGTCGTCAGCGCGACCTGCTCCAGCCGCTCGACCTGCGGCGCCTGGTCCGGCACCGGGACGACGTACGCGTCGATGCCCCACGTGCTCGAGAGGTGCTGGCCCAGCCCGGGCCCGCGGCTCCGCGCCGGCCGCAGCGAGATCTCGACCAGCCCCGTGTCCCGGGCCCGCTTCACGAGCCGCGACACGGTGGACCGCGACGTGTGCAGGTGCTTGGCGATGGCCTCCATCTTCATGTCCTGCAGGTAGTACATCGAGGCCGCCCGCAGGACGTCCTGCTCCCGGTCCACCATGCCCGTCTCCCTTCGCTCGACCTCCATTCTGCACGTTTGTGCACCACGGTTGCGCGTCCGTTCGGCGCGTGGTGACCTGGAGAGCGTGCCAGCGCGCCGGGACCCGGCGCGCGCACGGCGGCTACCGCTCGCGCACCCTGGTCGGGCGTGGGACCGTCGCTGTGAGCGCACCGTGGGCGCATCGTCCCGCGGCGTGCCCGCAGCACCGAGGGACGAGAGAGGAAGACGGATGGCATCCACGAGACTCACCGCGGAGTCGCGCCGGCAGGCGCTCGCCGTGCTCGAGGCCAGCACGACCCCCGACGCGGAGCTCGACGTCCTCGTGATCGGCGGCGGCGTCACCGGCGCGGGGATCGCGCTCGACGCCGTGACGCGCGGGCTGTCGACGGCGATCGTCGAGGCGCAGGACTGGGCGGCCGGGACCTCGAGCCGGTCGAGCAAGCTCGTCCACGGCGGCCTGCGCTACCTGCAGATGCTCGACTTCCACCTCGTCAAGGAGGCGCTGACCGAGCGCGACCTCCTGCTCAAGGACATCGCCCCGCACCTCGTGCGGCCGGTCCCGTTCCTCTACCCGCTCGAGCACCGCGTGTGGGAGCGCGCCTACGTCGGCGCGGGCATCGCGCTCTACGACACGCTCGCGAGCCTCGCACCCGGCAGGCGCGCCATGCCGATCCACCGGCACCTGTCGCGCAGCCGCATGGAGAAGAAGTTCCCGGACCTCGCGCACGACGCCGCGATCGGCGCCGTGCAGTACTGGGACGCCTCCGTCGACGACGCACGCCTCGTCACGACGCTCGTGCGCACGGCCGCGTCCTACGGCGCGCACGCCGCCTCGCGCACGCAGGTCGTCTCGCTCACCAAGGGATCGACGGGCGCGGTGAACGGCGCCGTGCTCCAGGACCTCGAGACCGGGACCGAGATCACCGTCCGGGCCCGCGCCGTCATCAACGCGACCGGCGTCTGGACCGAGGACACCGAGGCGCTCGCCGGCAGCGAGGGCGGGCTGCGGGTCCTCGCGTCCAAGGGCGTCCACATCGTCGTCCCGCGCGAGCGCATCAAGGGCCAGGTCGGGCTGATCCTGCAGACCGAGAAGTCGGTCCTGTTCATCATCCCGTGGTCGCGCTACTGGATCATCGGCACCACGGACACCCCGTGGGAGCAGGACTTCCAGCACCCCGTCGCGACGTCGGCCGACATCGACTACGTGCTCGACCACGCGAACGCGGTGCTCGCCCACCCGCTCACGCGCGACGACATCATCGGCACCTACGCCGGGCTCCGCCCGCTCCTGCAGCCGGGCACCAAGGAGGGGACGAGCTCCGCGAAGGTCTCGCGCGAGCACACCGTCGCCTCCCCCACCCCGGGGCTGACCGTCATCGCCGGCGGCAAGCTCACGACCTACCGCGTGATGGCCAGGGACGCCGTCGACTTCGCGATCGGCCAGCGTGCGAGCGCCCTGCCCTCCATCACGCAGAAGATCCCGCTCCTGGGCGCCGTCGGGCTCGACGCCGTCCGACGGCAGGCGCGGCCGTGGGCCTCGCGCTACGGCTGGACGCCCGCGCTCGTCGACCACCTGCTGCACCGGTACGGGTCCAACCTCCGCGAGATCGTCGAGCTGTGCGAGGCCCGGCCGGACCTCGCGACGCCGCTGGAGCACGCGCCCGCGTACCTGCGGGCCGAGATCGCGTACGGCGTCTCCCACGAGGGCTCGCTGCACCTCGAGGACCTGCTCCTGCACCGCACCCGGCTCAACTACGAGGTCGCCGACCGCGGCCTCGCCGCGCTGCCCGAGATCGCCGACCTCGTCGGCGAGCTGCTCGGGTGGGACGACGCGACCCGCGCCGCCGAGATCGCCAGCTACACCGACCGCGCGAACGCGGAGGCCGCCGCCGAGCAGGAGCCCGACGACGCCTCCGCCGAGCGCACCCGGCTCGAGGTCGACGACGTGTCGCCTCTCCAGCCGCTCCGCACCACCTGACAGCAGAACACCGCTCGCGAGCGCGCCTCGGGCGCCGTCCGGCAGGGGACGGCGCCCGACCAGGCCTCGCACACCGACCTCACGGGGCGCACGCCGACGGCGGACCGACCCGAGGACCCGACGCTCAGGCGCGCCGGGACGGTTGAGACAGAGAAGTCCACCACGAAAGAGAGAGCACGATGGATCAACTCCTCATGAACGCCTTCTGGTCCGAGATCCTCGGCACGGCGACCCTGATCCTCCTCGGAGCGGGCGTCGTCGCGAACGTCGTCCTGCCGAGGACCAAGGGCTTCAACGGCGGCTGGCTCCTCATCAACTTCGGATGGGGCCTCGCGGTCTTCACCGCCGTCTACGTGGCCTACAAGTCGGGCGCCCACCTCAACCCGGCCGTCACGATCGGCCTCTTCACCGCTCAGGAGCCGTTCTACTCGGTCACCGGGCCGGAGGGGATGGTCACGGCGACCATCGAGCCCACCGTGGGCAACATGTTCATGTACTGGGGCGCCCAGATGATCGGAGCGATCATCGGTGCCGTGGTCGCGTTCCTCGCGTACAAGAAGCACTTCGACGAGGACGCCCCCAGCGCCACCAAGCTCGCCGTGTTCTCCACCGGCCCCGAGATCCGCTCCTACGCGTGGAACTTCATCACCGAGGTCATCGCGACCTTCGTGCTCGTGTTCTTCGTCGTGGCGTCCGGGAAGACGCCGTCGGGTCTGGGACCGCTCGCCGTCGCGCTCGTCGTGGTCGCGATCGGCGCGAGCATCGGTGGTCCCACCGGGTACGCCATCAACCCTGCCCGTGACCTCGGTCCCCGCATCGCGCACGCGCTGCTGCCGATCCGGGGCAAGGGCTCGAGCGACTGGGCCTACTCGTGGGTCCCCGTCGCGGGTCCGCTGGTCGGCGGTGTCCTCGCCGGCCTGCTCGGCGCCGCCTGGATCTGACCGACCCGGACGAGCCGGACCTCTCCCCCGCGTGACCGGGGAGCCGGGGGCCTCCCCGGTCACGCGACCCGCCGCCGTCGGGCGCCGGGCACCCACACCAACCCGAACCCACACCGACGTGAAGGACTGAACGCACCATGGCCGACTACGTTCTCGCCATCGACCAGGGGACCACGAGCTCCCGGGCCATCGTCTTCAACCACTCCGGGGAGATCGTCTCCACCGGGCAGCTCGAGCACGACCAGATCTTCCCGCGCGCCGGGTGGGTGGAGCACAACCCGGAGCAGATCTGGAACAACGTCCGCGAGGCCGTGGGCCTCGCGCTCACCCGCGCCAACGTGACGCACCACGACATCGCGGCGGTCGGCATCACCAACCAGCGCGAGACCGCGGTCGTGTGGGACAGGACCACGGGCAAGCCGGTCTACAACGCGATCGTCTGGCAGGACACCCGCACCCAGAAGATCGTCGACGAGCTGGGCGGCTCCGACGGCCCCGAGAAGTACAAGTCGATCGTCGGCCTCCCGCTCGCGACCTACTTCTCCGGTCCCAAGGTGAAGTGGATCCTCGACAACGTCGAGGGTGCGCGCGAGAAGGCCGAGGCCGGCGACCTGCTGTTCGGCAACACCGACACGTGGACGCTGTGGAACCTCACGGGCGGCGTCAACGGCGGCGTGCACGTCACCGACGTGACCAACGCGTCGCGCACCATGCTCATGGACCTCGACACGCTCTCCTGGCGCGAGGACATCGCCGCGGACATGGGCATCCCGCTGTCCATGCTCCCCGAGATCAAGTCCTCCTCCGAGGTCTACGGGCACGGCCGCCAGCAGGGCCTGCTCCCCGGCGTGCCGATCGCGGGCATCCTCGGCGACCAGCAGGCGGCGACGTTCGGCCAGGCGTGCTTCGAGGTCGGGCAGGCCAAGAACACGTACGGCACCGGCAACTTCATGCTGCTCAACACGGGCACGGAGAAGGTCATGAGCCAGAACGGCCTGCTCACGACCGTCTGCTACAAGATCGGCGACCAGCCCGTCCGCTACGCGCTGGAGGGCTCGATCGCCGTCACGGGCTCGCTCATCCAGTGGCTGCGCGACAACCTCGGCATGTTCGAGGACGCGCCCGACGTCGAGTGGCTCGCGGGCAAGGTCGAGGACAACGGCGGCGCGTACTTCGTGCCCGCGTTCTCCGGTCTCTTCGCCCCGTACTGGCGCTCGGACGCGCGCGGCGCGCTCGTCGGCCTCACGCGGTATGTCAACCGCAACCACATCGCGCGGGCCGCGCTCGAGGCGACCGCCTACCAGACGCGCGAGGTGCTGGACGCGATGAACGCCGACTCCGGCGTCGACCTCACCGAGCTGCGCGTCGACGGCGGCATGGTCGCCAACGAGCTGCTCATGCAGTTCCAGGCCGACCAGCTCGGCGTCGACGTCGTGCGCCCCAAGGTCGCCGAGACCACCGCGCTCGGCGCCGCGTACGCCGCGGGCATCGCCGTCGGGTTCTGGAAGGGCGAGCAGGACGTCATCGACAACTGGGCCGAGGACAAGCGGTGGAGCCCGTCGATGGACGACTCCGAGCGCGAGCGCCTCTACCGGAACTGGAAGAAGGCCGTGACGAAGACGTTCGAGTGGGTGGACGAGGACGTGGAGCAGTAGTCCCCGTCACGACGGAGGTCCCGTCCGGAGGGGGTGGGGTGGTGTCGCCACGGCGACACGACCCCACCCCCTCCTTCGGCGTCGCCTCTCGTGCGGGGACCCGTCTCCCCACGACCGGAGAGGCGACGAGGGCGCCGGGTCAGCCGAGGCTGACGGGGAGGCGGGCGGCCAGGGGGCCCAGGTCCTCGCGCTCCGCGGCCGTGGGTGCGCGGCGGCCCGTCACGACGCGCAAGGCGTCCGGGTCGGCGAGGGACGGCGGGACCGGCGCACCCAGGAGGGCCTCGAGCAGCGCGCGGGACGCCGCGAGCGTCTCGGCCGGCGGGTCGGCAGCGGCCGGCAGGTGCGCCACGAGGTCGAGGTGGTGCACGGTCCACTCCAGGACGTACGCGTCGAGGAAGTCCCGGACGGTGAGGGTCTCGCCCTGCGTCCCGACCCGCGCACCCGGGTCCGCGAGCTCGGCCGCCCGGCCCGCGGCGGCGAGGAGGTCGTCCACGTGGTGCCGGAGCGCACCCGGCCGCCCGTACGCCGCCGCGAGCCGCGCGACGAGGCGGCCGTGGGGGTCGGGATGCTCCTCGCCGTCGCCGACCCGCCAGTAGGAGACCGCGTCGACGGTCGGCGCGGCGTCCTGCGGGGTCACCAGGGTGATGAGGACGTCCTGCGCACCGATGGTCAGGTGGCACACGAGGTCGCGCACGAGCCAGCCGGTGCAGCCCGACGGCCGCTCCCAGTCCTCGTCGCCGAGCGCGTCCACGGCGTCCTGGAGGGCGGTCACGGCCCGGGTGAAAGGGAGCACCTCGCCACGCTAGCCCCGCGGACCCGGCCGGCCCAGCGCATTCCCCGCGCCGCGGTGGCTCCCGCCCGCGGGAGTCCCTACGGTGGTTGGGTGCGCGCGTGGGTCTACGAGCGGTACGGCGACGTCGATGAGCTGCACCTCCGTGACGTGCCGGAGCCAGTGCCGGCGAAGGGCGAGGTCCTCGTCGAGGTCGTCGCGACGTCCGTGAACCTGTCGGACTGGGAGGCCCTGCGGGGCAGCCCGGGCTACGCGCGCCTCGACGGGCTCCGCGCGCCACGCACCCGGGTCCTCGGCTCCGACGTCGCCGGCCGCGTCGTCGCGGTCGGGGACGGCGTCACGCGCTTCCGCCCGGGCGACGAGGTCTACGGCGACAACCTCCCGCGCCGCGGCGGGTTCGCGGAGCTCGTGACGATGCCGGAGAAGGCGGTGGCGCACAAGCCGCCGGGGCTCACCTTCGTCCAGGCGTCCACGATCCCGCAGGCGGGCGCCATCGCGCTCCAGGCCCTCGAGCCGGCGGCTCCGGAGGCTCGCGTGCTCGTCAACGGCGCGGGCGGCGGTTCCGGGAGCCTCATGGTCCAGCTCGCCGTCGCGCGAGGCCTGCGCGTCACCGCGG
The DNA here is from genome assembly GCF_051844275.1 of Cellulosimicrobium sp. CpK407. Lineage (NCBI taxonomy): Bacteria > Bacillati > Actinomycetota > Actinomycetes > Micrococcales > Promicromonosporaceae > Cellulosimicrobium > Cellulosimicrobium sp. CpK407. The sequence goes on along the minus strand of NZ_JBGNYC010000028.1, from coordinate 40,600 downwards.
TGGACAACGCGGGCAAGCTCGACTTCCTCCGGCGGCTGGGTGCGCACGAGGTGATCGACTACCGTCAGACCGACTTCACGCGGACCGGCCCCTACGACCTCGTCGTCGACCTCGTCGCGCACCGGTCCGTGTTCGCCTACCGGCGCGCGCTCGCCCGCGGAGGTCGGTGCCTGATGGTCGGCGGCACGCTGCGGACGCTGCTCCGCATGCTCACCATCGGGCCCGTCCTGGGAGCGCTGACCGGTGCCCGGCTCGGCGTGCTCTTCGTGCGCCAGGGGCCGCGCCACTTCGCCCCGCTCGCCGACCTGTGCGCCGCCGGCGCCGTCGAGATCCCCGTCGACCGTACGTTCCCCCTCGCGGACGTGCCCGCCGCGCTCACGCTGCACGGTGAGGGGCGCGCCCTCGGGAAGGTCGTCGTCACCGTGCGCCACGACGCTGGCTAGGGTGGGGCGCGTGAGCGTCCTGCGCGAGACCAGCTACACCGTCCCCGGCATCCACGTCACCGACCGCGAGCTCGCGGTGCCGCTCGTCTGGGGCGACGACGGCGACCCGCGCCGCCTGACGCTGTTCGTGCGCGAGCTCGTCGACCCCGTGCGCCGTCGCGACGACCTGCCGCTGCTCGTCTTCCTCCAGGGCGGCCCGGGCGGCAAGGGGCCGCGCCCCACCGGCCCCGACGGCTGGGTCGGCACGGCGCTCGAGACGCACCGGGTGGTGCTGCTCGACCAGCGGGGCACCGGGCGCTCGTCGGCCGTGCGGGGCGCGGCGCTCGCGGCCCGCGGGACGGGCGCCGCCCAGGCCGACTACCTGTCACACTTCCGCGCCGACGCGATCGTCGCGGACGCGGAGCACGTGCGACGCACGGTCTACGGCGGCCGGCGCTGGTCGTCGCTCGGGCAGTCGTACGGCGGCTTCCTCACCATGACCTACCTGTCCCGGGCGCCCGAGGCCCTCGACGCGTGCTACGTGACGGGCGGCCTGCCGGGCCTGACGGCGGACGCGCGCGAGGTCTACCGCCGCACCCAGCCGCGCGTCGTCGCGAAGAACGCCGCCTACCGCGAGCGGTACCCCGACGACGCGGTCCGGCTCGCGCGCGCCGCGGACCGCCTGGCCGTGGGCGACGTGCGCCTGCCCGACGGCGACGTGCTCACCGTCCGTCGGCTCCAGTCGCTCGGCATGGATCTCGGGATGAAGCCCGGCCCGGAGCGCATCCACTGGGTCGTCGACGAGGCGTTCGACGCCGACGGGCCCGACGAGCTCACCGACACCTTCCTCGCGGAGGTCGCCGCGGCGACGTCGTTCCGCACCAACCCGCTCTACGCCGTCCTGCACGAGTCGATCTACGCGCAGTCCGGCACCGGACCCACGGCCTGGGCAGCCGAGGCGGTGCGTGCCGAGGACCCCGCGTTCGACCCGGCGGCCCGGCCGCTGCTGCTCACGGGCGAGATGATCTACCCCTGGATGTTCGACGAGGTCGCGGCGCTGCGTCCCTTCCGCGCCGCGGCGGAGGCGCTCGCCGCGCGCGACGACTGGCCGGACCTGTACGACCTCGACGTGCTCGCCCGCAACGAGGTGCCCGTCGAGGCGGCGGTGTACTTCGACGACATGTTCGTCGACGCGGGCCTCTCGCTCGACACCGCGGCCCGCGTGGGCAACGTCCGCACGTGGGTGACCAACGAGTTCGAGCACGACGGCCTGCGCACGGGCGACGTCCTCGCCCGCCTGCGCGACCGCCTCGCCGCCCGAGGCGGCCCCCTCCCCACGTGACCCACCTGACGGTCACGACGGGGCGTGCTTCGCCAGGAACGCGTAGACCTCTGTCGCGTCGACGCCCGGGAACGCGCCGGACGGGAGCGCGGAGAGCACGTGCTGGTGCATGCGGGCGCTCGGCCACGACGCGTCCTCCCAGCGCCTCGCCGCGTCGGCGGCGGGGCGGCGGCAGCACGACTCGTCGGGGCACGACGACTGACGCCGCACGGTCGTGTCCCGGCCGCGGAACCACTTGGCCGACGCGAACGGGACTCCGACGGCGATCGAGAACTGACCTGTCGTCGTCGTGCCGGTCTGCGTGGAGCACCAGAACGTCCCGGCGGGCGTGTCGGTGTACTGGTACGACTCCTGCGCGCGGTCGCGGCGCGCGAACGCCTCCCGGACGGCCCACCTGCGGCAGACCATCTGGCCCTCGATCGCGCCGGTCACGTCGGCCGGCAGGGGGAGCCCGTCGTTCTCGTAGCCGCGGAACAGCGCGCCGTCGTCGCCCACGCGCAGGAAGTGCAGCGGGATGCCGAGGTGCACCGTCGCGAGGTTGGTGAAGCGCTGCGCCGCGGCCTCGTGCGTCACGCCGAACGCGTCGCGCAGGTCCTCGACCGCGAGGTCCTTCTCGCGCTTGCGCCGCTCCAGGAAGTCGACCGCCGCGCTCTGCGGGATGAGGCAGCACGCCGCGAAGTACGTGATCTCGACGCGCTGGCGCAGGAACTCCGCGTACGAGCGCGGCCGCTCGTGCCCGAGCACGCGGTGCGCGATCGCCTGGAGGGCGAGCGAGCGCAGGCCGTGGCCGCCGGGGATGGACGCGGGGGGCAGGTAGATGCGCCCGTTCTCCAGGTCCGTGACCGTGCGCGTCGAGTGCGGCAGGTCGTCGACGTGCCAGATGGTGAAGCCGAGCTGCTCCGCCATGCGCGCGACCGTGCGGTGCGTCAGCGCCCCGACCGTGTACCCGGCCTTGCGCGCCATGTCCTCGGCGAGCTCCTCGATCTCCGGGTAATAGTTGTCGCGCGCCTGGCGCTCGAGGCGCAGCTCCGTGTTCGCGCGGCGCGCCTCCTCGGGGGTCGCGACGGCCTCCGTCGCGCGGCGCTGGAGCTCGGCGTGCAGCCCGACGAGGTGCTCCAGGACGGGCAGCGGGAGCTTCTGGCTCGCCTTCACGACCGGCAGGCCCAGCCCGGCGAACAGCGGACCGCGCTGCGCGCGGTCGAGCGCGATCTCCAGAGCGGCCCGGCGCGACGGCGGCTCGTCGGTGAGCAGGTCCGTCACCGAGACGTCGAGCGCCTGGGCGAGGTGCTGCAGGAGCGACAGCCGCGGCTCGCGGCGCCCGTTCTCGATCATCGACAGCAGGCTCGGGGCGGTGCCGACCGCGGCGCCGAGCGCGTCGAGCGTGAGGCCGCGGGTCGTGCGGACGTGGCGCAGGCGGCGGCCGAGCGTGAGGAGGTCCGCCTGCGGCCCGGGCGCCGCCTCCTCGCGGGCGCGACCGCCGGAGCGGCCGTTCGGCGGATCCGTGGGCGGTGAGGTGGCCATGACTTGACGATATGTCAAGATCAGCGATTCTTCACCGCGTCCTGGTTGGAAATCCTGACCGCTGGGGCCCGAAGGTGGAAGGAGCACGAGGCCACCGCCGACCCTTGGGAGCGCCCCCGATGAGCACAGCCGCCCGCACCGTCCACCCGCGCCGCACGCGGTCCGCCGCCCTGCTCGACGACGTCGAGACCGACCTCGTCGGGCTGCGTGCCACGTCCGGCTCGGTCTCCGCGTTCGGGAGCGGCGACCCGCGCCCCCGCGACGCCCGCGCGTGGGTGCGCGAGATCGCGAACCTCACCGAGCCCGACGCGATCGTGTGGTGCGACGGCTCCGCAGCGGAGAAGCGACGGCTCATCGACCTCCTCGTCGACGCCGGGACCCTGCTCCCCCTCGACCCCGAGCTGCGCCCGGGCAGCTACCTCGCGCGCTCCGACCCGAGCGACGTCGCGCGCGTCGAGTCCCGGACGTTCATCTGCTCGCGCGCCGAGGTCGACGCCGGACCGACGAACAACTGGCGCGAGCCCGAGGCCATGCGCGCCGAGCTGCGCGGCGTGTTCGAGGGATCGATGCGCGGCCGCACGATGTACGTCGTCCCGTTCTCGATGGGTCCGGTCGGCGGGCCGATCTCGCAGGTCGGCATCGAGGTCACCGACTCGCCGTACGTCGTGGTGAGCATGGGGATCATGACGCGCGTCGGCCAGGAGGTCATGGACCTCATCGACGCCGGCACCCCGTTCGTCCCGGCGGTCCACTCGGTCGGCGCCCCGCTCGTCGACGACACCGGCGCCGTCACGGACGACGTGCCGTGGCCGTGCAACGACACCAAGTACATCGTCCAGTTCCCCGAGACGCGCGAGATCTGGTCCTACGGCTCGGGGTACGGCGGCAACGCGCTCCTCGGCAAGAAGTGCTTCGCGCTGCGCATCGCGTCCGCGATGGCGCGCGACGAGGGCTGGCTCGCCGAGCACATGCTGCTCATCCGCGCGACGTCGCCCGAGGGCCGCGCCTACCACCTCGCCGCCGCGTTCCCGTCGGCGTGCGGCAAGACGAACCTCGCGATGCTGCGACCCACCATCCCCGGCTGGACCGTCGAGACCATCGGCGACGACATCGCGTGGCTGCGGCCCGGCCCCGACGGCCGCCTGCGCGCGATCAACCCCGAGGCCGGCTTCTTCGGCGTCGCGCCCGGCACCGGCGTCGAGACCAACCCGGCCGCGGTCGAGACGTTCGCGCGCGACACGATCTTCACGAACGTCGCGCTCACCGACGACGGCGACGTGTGGTGGGAGGGCCTGACCCCGGAGCCGCCCGCGCACCTGATCGACTGGACCGGCCAGGACTGGACGCCGGACGCCGGCCGCCCCGCCGCGCACCCGAACTCGCGGTTCACCGTCTCTGCCGCGCAGTGCCCGACGATCGCCGACTCGTGGGAGGACCCCGAGGGCGTCCCGATCGACGCGATCGTGTTCGGCGGGCGCCGCGCGACCAACGTGCCGCTCGTCGCGCAGGCGTACGGGTGGGAGCACGGCGTGTTCATGGGCGCAACCATCTCCTCCGAGCAGACGGCCGCCGCCGAGGGCACCGTCGGCGCGCTGCGCCGCGACCCGTTCGCGATGCTGCCCTTCTGCGGCTACAACATGGCCGACCACTGGGCGCACTGGCTCCGCGTCGGTGCCTCGCTCGACCCCGACAAGCGGCCGAAGATCTTCCAGGTCAACTGGTTCCGCAAGGACGCCGACGGCCGCTTCCTCTGGCCCGGGTTCGGCGAGAACTCGCGCGTCCTCGCGTGGATCGCGGCGCAGGTCGACCGGTCGCGCGGCGTGCGCACCGACTCCGGCGCCGTGAAGAGCCCCGTCGGCCTGCTGCCCGCGCCGGGCGCGCTCGAGGTCGGCGGCCTCCACATGGACGACGGCGACCTCGACGCCCTGTTCGACGTCTCGCCCGAGCAGTGGCTCGCCGAGGCCGAGCTGACCGCCGAGTTCTTCGACACGTTCGGCAACCGCGTGCCCGACGAGCTGTGGGCGCAGCTCGCCCGGCTGCGGGACCGGCTCGGAGCCTGACGCGCGGGCCGCCCGGCGTCGCGTCCCCCACCACCGGGGACGGGGCGCAGGGCGGTCGCCGCCCGCGTGCGTGCGCCCGTGCACGCTCGCACGATGGAGATGTCGGCTCCAGCAGACGGGCCTCGGTGCAGCACCGACCGAAGGACCCGCCATGATCAGCACGGACCAGATCGAGAGGCTGCTCTCCGGCGGCACCGTCGTCTCGCAGGCCGGTGAGAAGGTCGGCAAGGTCGGCCAGGTGTTCCTCGACGACCGCACCGGCGAGCCCGCGTGGGTGACGGTGAAGACCGGTCTGTTCGGCACCGCCGAGTCCTTCGTCCCCCTCGCGGACGCGGACGTCCAGGGCGACGTGGTCCGCGTCCCGTACACCAAGGACACCGTCAAGGACGCTCCCCGGGTCGACGACTCCGAAGGACACCTCTCGCACGAGGAGGAGACGGAGCTCTACCGCTACTACGGCCGAGGGTCCACACCGGACGACGCGCCCTCCGGGCGGGAGGCCGGCACGTCCGAGCACGACCGGGAGGGTGAGAGCGCCGAGGCCGGGGTCGGCAGGCACGCCGCCGGCCCACCCGGGGACGACGCGCCGCTCGGCTCCGGAGGCCGGCGGAGCGACCCCGGAGCCGGCCCGGAGGGCACGTACCGGCTGCGCCGCTACGTCGTCACGGAGTACGTCGCCGAGACGGTGCCCGCCGACGAGCTGCCGCAGCCTCCGCAGTCCCCGGGCGAGGGCGCCGGCTCCGAGTCGTCGCCCGGCAGGAACCCTCGAGAGGAGCGCCGGTCATGAGCACGAGCTACGGGGCGACCCCGCCCCAGGACGACCGCCCGGGCCACGGCCCCCGCGGCGCCGAACCTCACGGCACAGATCCTCGCGGCACAGATCGTGGCGGCACGGGCCCTCGCAGCACGGACGAGCCCCTCGCCCGCGACCGTGACGCCGTCGTGGCGCGCGAGAGGGAGGAGTACGGCGGCATCAAGATCGGCTCGGCCTTCTTCGGGTGGCTCACCGCCACCGGGACCGCCGTCCTGCTCACGGCCCTGGCCGCCGCCGCCGGCGCGGCCTTCGGCCTCTCCGGTACCACCGATGCCCAGGAGGTCGTCGACCAGGCGAGCGAGAACGCCGAGACGATCGGCATCGTCGGCGGCATCGTGCTGGTCGTCGTGCTGTTCGTCGCCTACTACTGCGGCGGCTACGTCGCGGGTCGCATGGCGCGCTTCGACGGCGCGAAGCAGGGCCTCGCCGTGTGGCTGTGGGCCGTGGTCGTCGCGATCGTGCTCGCCCTCCTGGGACTCGTGGCAGGAAGTCGGTACAACGTGCTGTCGCAGCTCAACACGTTCCCCCAGATCCCGGTGAGCACGAGCGACCTCACGACCGGTGGTGTCATCGCCCTCGTCGCGGCCGCCGTGGTGAGCCTCGTCGGCGCCGTCCTCGGCGGCCTCGCGGGCATGCGCTTCCACCGCAGGGTGGACCGGGCCGGCCTGGAGGCCTAACACCGGGACGAGATCGTCGGCACGACCGATGCGCCCCGGTTCGAGCGCTGCACTCCCCCGTGCAGCACTCGAACCGGAGCGCATCGTCCGGCACGGCACGGGTCGCCGTCAGTACGCCGTGCCCATGAGGTCGCGGACGTCGGCGAGGGTGCGGTCGGCGATCGCGTTCGCGCGGGCGTTGCCCTCACGGAGCACGCCGAGGGGGTCGGGGCCGTCGCCTGCGGCCAGGGCCCGGCGTCGGGCCCGCAGGGGGCGCAGGTGCTCGACGAGCGCGTCGGTCACCACCTGCTTGAGCCGCCCCGCGCCCGCCGCGCCGACCTCGTCCGCGAGCGCCTCCGGCGTCGTCCCGGCCGCGAACGCGCCGAGCGTGAGGAGGTTCGCGACCTCCGGGCGGCGCTCGGGCTCGTACGTGACGTGTCGCTCGGAGTCCGTGCGGTGGCGGCGGACGAAGCGCGCGGTGGCGTCCTCGTCGTCGCGCAGCTCGAGCGCGTTGCCCGCAGACTTGCTCATCTTGCGCCCGTCCGTGCCGAGCACGGTGGGGGCGGGCGCGAGCAGCACGTCGGGCTCGGGGAAGTACGGCTGCGCGGCGGCGTAGCGCTGGTTGAAGCGGCGCGCGATCGTCCGCGTGAGCTCGACGTGCGGCAGCTGGTCCTGCCCGCCGGGCACGAGGTTGCCGTGGCAGAACAGGATGTCGGCGGCCTGGTGCACGGGGTAGGTGAACAGCAGGCCGCTCATGGGCCGCCCCTGCCGGGCCGCGGCGGCGACGGCCTCGGCCTTCACGGTCGGGTTGCGCTCGATCTCGGCCGTCGTGACGAGACTGAGGAACGGCAGCAGGAGCTGGTTGAGGGCCGGGACCGCGGAGTGCGCGAAGATCGTCGTGCGCGCGGGGTCGATCCCTGCGGCGAGGTAGTCGAGCACGACCTCCCGCACGGTCGCGGGCAGGTCGCCGGCGTCGTCGCGGTCGGTGATGACCTGGTAGTCGGCGACGACGAGCACGACCTCCACGCCGTCGTCCTGGAGCCGCACGCGGTTGGCGAGCGTGCCGAGGTAGTGGCCGAGGTGCAGCGCGCCGGTCGGACGGTCGCCGGTGAGGACGCGGTACCCGGACGGGTCGGTCGCGAGGCGGGCCTCGATCTGCGCGGACCGCTCGCGCGCGGCGGCGACGGACGCGGTCGACGACGGCGTGGCTCCGTCCGCGGGGCGGGTCGCCCCGGCGGGGGCGAGGGTCGTGGTCATGGTGGCTCTCCTTCGGCGGGGAGCCGCGCGCCGCGTCCCGGTCGGGTGGGCCCGGACGTGACGACGTCCCGGCTGCGGCGCGCAGCTCGGGACGTGGGCAGGACTGGTCACGGCTGCGGGTGCAGCCACCACCAGCTCTGCGTGATCATGCGTCCACCTTACGCCGCGGGTCCCGCGGGAACGGAGCCCCGGGTCAGCCCCGCGCGACGGGAGCCCGGTCTGCGGGGACGGCTGGGCAGCGTCGCGACCGCGACCCCGGCGAGGCACAGCGCGCCACCGGCGAGGGTGACGACCGCGGGGACCTCGGCGAGCACGAGCCAGGACAGCACGACGACGAGCGGCGGGACGAGGTACGTCGTCGCCGCGGCGCGGCCCGCGCCGAGCCGCGAGAGCGCGTAGCCCCAGGTCGTGAACGCGACGGCGGTCGGGCCGAGCCCGAGCAGCACGACCGCCCACGTCGACGACGACGGCGCGGTGGCGGCGTCGGCCGCGAGCGCCGGGGCGAACGGCAGGAGGGCGGCGGTGCCCGCGAGGCACCCGACCCACGTCATGGTCAGCGCGTCCACGCGCGCGAGGAGCCGCTTCTGCGACGTCGCACCCGCGGCGTAGAGGACGGCGGCCGTGAGCCCGAGGGCGACGCCCAGCACGTCGCGCTCACCCGACGACGTCGCCGCCGCGATGACCGCGACCCCGGCGAACGCCGCGGCCATGCCCACGAGCAGGCGGCGCGGGAAGCCCTCGCCGAGCAGGACGCCGGCGAGGACCGCGACGAGGACGGGCGCGACGTTGACGAGCAGCGCCGTCGTGCCCGCGTCGAGGTGACGCTCGGCGGCGTTGAGCGCGAGGTTGTAGAGGCTGAACCACCCCACGCCCCACGCGAGGACGCCCACGAGCACCCTGCCCCGCGGGAGCACGGGCCGGTGCCCGCTGCGCATCCACCGCACGGCGACGATCACGGTCAGCCCGATGCTGCCCGCGAGCTGGCGGCCGAGCGCGAGCGCGCCGGGGTCGTAGTCGTGCCCGGCGGCGCGCACGCCGATGAACGCCGAGGCCCACAGGACCACGGTGACGGCGACGGCCGCGACGACGAGGGCGGCGCCGCGGCGCCCGGACGCGGCGGCGGGGGCTGCCGCGGGCGGGCCGCCGGCCGGCGCGGCGGAGACGACGGACGGGGCTGCGGTCTCGGGTGCGGTCACGTCCTCGATGGTCGCGCGCCCCCACCGTTCAGCACCAGCACGCGTTCCTTCCGCTCGATTCAGTCTCGCTGTAGCGTGGAGGGATGCTCGACGTCCACCGCCTGCGCATCTTCCGCTCCGTCGTCGCGAGCGGTTCGGTCCAGGCCGCCGCGACCGCGCTCGGGTACACGCCGTCCGCCGTGAGCCAGCACGTCGCCGCGCTGCAGCGCGAGACGGGCCTGACGCTCCTCGAACGCGCGGGTCGCGGCGTGCGGCCCACCGCGTCGGGGCTCGCGCTCGCCGCCCAGGCCGACGGCGTGCTCGCGCGCCTCGGCGAGGCAGAGGCTGTCGTCGCGGACCTGCGCGCGGGACGGACCGGCTCGCTCTCCCTCGCCTACTTCGCCTCCGTGGGCGCCGCGTGGCTGCCGCACGTCGTGCGCCGGCTCACGACCGACTTCCCCGGTGTCCGCCTCGACCTGGAGCTGAGCGAGACCATCCCGGACGACCCCGACTCGCGGGCCGACGTCCAGCTCGTGGTCGCGCCGCGCGGGTTCGACCCCGGCGGCGGCTTCCGCGCGTACCACCTGCTCGACGACCCGTACGTCGTCGTGCTGCGCGACGACCACCCCCTGGTGCACCGCGACGAGGTCGAGCTCGTCGAGCTGCGCGGCGAGCGCTGGGTCGACAACGACTTCGCGCGCGGCTGGTGCCGCCGCAACCTCGTCGAGGCGTGCACGGCCGCCGGGTTCAGCCCGCCCTTCCACGTCGAGGCGCACGACTACCCCACGGCGATCGCGTTCGTCGGGGCCGGGGTCGGCGTCACGGTCCTGCCCGCGCTCGGCGCCGCGCACCTGCCGCCCGGGCTCGTCGCCGTCCCCGTCGTCCGGCCGGCTCCCGTGCGCTCGATCCACGCCGTGCTGCGCGACGCCGTCGTGGGCACGCCCCCGGCCCGGGCCGTCCTCGACACCCTCCGGGACGTCGTGGGCGCACGTGTCGATCTCGCGGGTTCCCGTTCGACCTGAGGATGAGAGGGTCGGGAGGTCCGGCCCGCCGACACCAGGAGACGACGATGAAGTACATGCTCATCATGCGTGGCAGCGACGAGAGCCAGGCGGCGTTCGAGGACGTCTCGTTCGACGAGATGCTCGAGACCGTCGGGCGGTTCAACGACGAGCTGATCCGGGCGGGCGTCCTGCTCGCGGCCGAGGGCCTGGACGACGCCGCGCAGGGCGTGGTCGTCGACCTCTCGTCCGACGTGCCCGTCGTGACCGACGGCCCGTACGGGGAGACCAAGGAGCTGTTCGACGGCTACTACGTCCTCGACGTCGCGTCGAAGGAGGAGGCCGTCGAGTGGGCCAAGCGGCTCCCGTACTCCGGCCCCGGGGCCAAGGTCGAGGTCCGCCGCGTCACGACGATCGACGAGTTCCCGCAGGACAACGAGTGGATCCGCAAGGAGCGGGCGTGGCGCGAGGCGACCGGCCAGCTGTGAGCGCACCCGGCGCGGGCGCCGGTCCGGGTGTCGGCCAGAGCCAGCAGGCCGACCCGGGCCGGCGCGCGGTCGAGGCCGTGTGGCGCATCGAGTCCGCACGGATCGTGGGGGCGCTCGCGCGGTACACCGGCGACTTCGCGCTCGCCGAGGACCTCGCGCAGGAGGCGCTCGCCGAGGCGCTCGTCGCCTGGCCCCGCGACGGCGTGCCGCGCCACCCCTCGGGCTGGCTCCTCACGGTCGGCAGGCGCCGCGCGATCGACGCGTTCCGCCGCCGTGCCGCCCTCGACGAGCGCTACGCGGCGCTCGCCCACGGACTGGGCGAGGGCGCCGTCGTCACCGGCGGGCCGCCGTCGGGCCCCGCGGACGGCGCAGGCACCGACCTGCTCTGGGACCCGGACCAGGTCGACGACGACGTGCTCGCCTTGATGTTCGTCGCGTGCCACCCGGTGCTCTCGCCGGAGGCGCGCGTCGCGCTCACCCTGCGCGTGGTCGGGGGCCTCTCGAGCGACGAGGTCGCGCGCGCGTTCCTCGTGCCGACGGCGACGGTCCAGGCCCGCATCACACGCGCCAAGAAGACCCTGGCCGCGGCCGGCGTGCCGTTCGGCGTGCCGCCGGCCGACGAGCGGCGCGAGCGCCTGGGCTCCGTGCTCCACGTGCTGTACGTGATCTTCACGGAGGGGTCCACGGCCACGACCGGCGAGGACTGGCTGCGCCCCGACCTCGCGCACGAGGCGCTCCGGCTCGCGCGCGTCCTCGCCGGACTGGTCCCGGACGAGCACGAGGCCCACTCGCTCGTCGCGCTCCTCGAGCTCACCGCCGCGCGGTTCCCCGCCCGCACCACGCCCGACGGCGACCCCGTGCTGCTCGCGGACCAGGACCGACGGCGCTGGGACCGGTCCGCGATCCGGCGCGGTCGCGCGGCGCTGGCCCGCGCCGACGCGGTCGGGTCACCCGGTCACGGGCGCGGCGCCTACGGCCTCCAGGCCGCGATCGCCGAGTGCCACGCGGTCGCCGCGTCGGTCGAGGAGACGGACTGGGACCGCGTCGTCCTCCTCTACGAGGCGCTGGGACGGCTCGCGCCGTCGCCCGTCGTGGAGCTCAACCGGGCCGTGGCCGTCGCGATGGCGCACGGCCCGGCGCCGGCGCTGCGGATCGTCGACGAGCTCGTCGCGACCGACCATCTGCCCGGGTTCCACCTCCTGCCGAGCGTGCGCGCCGAGCTGCTCGGCCGCCTCGGCCGCGTCGAGGAGGCGCGCGCGGAGTACGAGCTCGCGGTGCGGCTGTGCCCGAACGCGCGCGAGCAGGACCTGCTGCGCCGCAAGGCCGCCGCGCTCGGGACCTGACGCGCGACGCTGCGAGAATCGGTGCGTGAACGAGACCCCCGACCCCCGCACCGACTGGCGGCCGCACGTCGCCGACCCGGCCGCCCGATCGCCGTCGACCCTGCCCCACGTGGTGTTCCACGAGCCGCGCATCCCCGGCAACACGGGCAACGCGATCCGCCTCGCGGCGGTGACCGGGGCGCGTCTGCACCTCGTCGAGCCGCTCGGGTTCGACCTCGACGAGCCCAGGCTGCGCCGCGCGGGCCTCGACTACCACGACCTCGCGGCCGTCGAGGTGCACGCGGACCTGGACGCCGCGCTCGCGAGCCTCCCCGGCCGGGTCTTCGCGTTCACGACGCGCGCGACGACGTCGTTCACGGACGTCACCTACCGGCCGGACGACGTCCTGCTGTTCGGCCCCGAGCCGACGGGTCTGCCCGCCGACGTGCTCGCCCACGAGCGGATCACGGACCAGCTGAAGATCCCCATGCTGCCCGGGCGCCGCTCGCTCAACCTCACCAACGCGGCGTCGATCGCCGTCTACGAGGCGTGGCGGCAGACGGGCTTCGCCGGCGGCACGTAAGGGAAAGCACGTACCTGGCGGAGGTCAAAGTTACGTAGTCCACGAGTTGCTGGCAGAGCGGCGCCACGGTGAACTGTGGCCGAGCCGATCCCGGCCACCACACCTGAGCAAAGGAGCTCCATGCGAACCATCCGACTGCGCACCCTGGCCGTCTCCGCCCTCGCTGCGGCCGCCGTCGCGATCGCGCCCTCGGCGAGCGCGGCCCCCTACGACGGCGGCGTGTGCTCGTTCGACGTGACCCGGACCGGGAACGTCTTCACCGTCAGCGCGGGCACGTGCGACTGGGTCCTGCTCGAGGTCTACGGCTCCGCCTACGGGATGAACCTCAACCGCTCGGTCTCCACGACGAGCGTCGCGTCGGTGACGATTGAGGGCCCGGTCTGGGGCGTGACCGGCGCCGCCGCGGTGGGCCGCAAGGCCGGAGTGACGGGCCCCGTCGTCCGCGTGCTCTGACCGCTCCCGCCCACCGTCGTGGGCGCACGAAGGGCCCGACCCCCTCACGGGGGCCGGGCCCTTCCCTGCTGTCACGAGGTCGTGTCAGACGAGGTCGCGGACCGCCGCGTACTGGTCGCGGATCGCCGGGACCGGGTCGGCCTCGACCACCGTGGCCGACGACGCGGCCCACGTGGGCGGGGCGACGTCCGCCCCTGAGCCGCCCGTCTCGTGCGCGGCGAGGACCCACGCCGCCTGGCGCGCGGCGCCGTCGGCCACGTACTCGCCCGGCTCGGGGACCGTGACGGGCAGGCCCAGGACCTGCGGCGCGATGCGCCGGACCGCCTCGGACTGCGCGCCGCCGCCGATGAGCTGCACGCGCTCGACCCGCACGCCGAGCGCCCGCAGCGCGTCGAGCCCGTCCGCGAGGCCGCACAGCATGCCCTCGACGTACGCGCGCGCGAGGTGCTCCGGCGTCGACGTGCCGAGCCGGATCCCGTGCAGCGTGCCCGACGCGTCGGGGCGGTTGGGCATGCGCTCGCCCTCCAGGTACGGCACGAGCACGAGCCCGTCCGCGCCGGGAGGCGCCTGGAGCGCGAGCCGCGACAGCCCCGCGTGGTCGACGCCGAGGACGGCGCGCGCCGCGTCGAGCACCCGGCTCGCGTTGAGCGTCACCGCGAGCAGCAGGTACCGGCCCGTCGCGTCGGAGAACCCGTTGACGAGGCCGGAGCCGTCCGCCGTGCGGTCGTCGGTCACGGCGGACACGACGCCCGACGTCCCGATCGACACCGCGACGTCGCCCGCGACCATGCCGAGGCCGAGCGCGGCACCGGCGTTGTCGCCCGCGCCGGGGCCGAGCAGCGTGCCGCCCTCGACCGCGCTCCCTGCGACCGACGCGTGCGCGACGCCCGCCACGGCGGACGGAGCGACCACGCGCGGGAGCACGACGTCGGTCCGGCCGAACGCGAGCTCCAGCAGGTCGAGGCGGTACGCGCCCCGGCCGTCGTCCCCGTCGTCGCGGGTCGCGTCGTAGTACCCCGTCCCGGACGCGTCGGACGCGTCGGTGGCGAGCGCGTCGAGGTCCGGGCCGAGCGGCGCGGACTCGTCGCCCACCGGGCCGTACCCCGCGATGCGCCACGTGAGCCAGTCGTGCGGCAGCGCGACGGCGGCGACGCGCGCCGCGTTCTCCGGCTCCGCGTCGCGCAGCCAGCGCAGCTTCGTCACCGTGAGCGACGCGACCGGCACCGACCCGATCGCGTCGGCCCACGCCTGGGCGCCCGCCTCGGTCGCGGACTCGACCCGGTCGTGGGCGTCGGGGACGCCCTCGGCGAGGCGGGCCTCGCCGAGCTCGCGGATCAGGTCGCGCGCGGCCGGGGCCGAGCGCGTGTCGTTCCACAGGAGCGCGTCGCGGACGACGTTCCCCTCCGCGTCGAGCGCGACGAGCCCGTGCTGCTGGCCGCCGACGGCGAGCGCCGCGACGTCGTCGAGCCCGCCCGCCGCGGACGCGGCCTCGCGGAACGCGGCCCACCACGCGTCGGGGTGCACCTCGGTGCCGTCGGGGTGCTTGGCCGAGCCGGTGCGCACGAGGGCGCCCGTCGCGGCGTCGCGCACGACGACCTTGCAGGACTGCGTGGACGTGTCGACGCCGGCGACGAGCGTGCGCTCGCCGCCGGCGTCGGACGTCCTGGCGTCGGTCGTCACCTCAGCCGATCAGGTGCTCGAGCGCGAGCTGGTTGAGGCGCACGAAGCCGAAGTCGCGGTTCGCCGCGGCGTCGACGTCGAACTCCTCGTACGCGCTGCGGTCCGCGAGCAGGTCGGCCACGGACTCGCCCTCGGCGAGGGTCGGCTGGCCCAGCTCGAACACGCCGGAGTGCGCGAACGCCTCCTGGACGCGGGAGTCGGCACGGTAGGCCGCGGCCTTGCGCGCGAGCAGGCGGTAGGTCTCCATGTTGGCGCGCGCGGAGTCCCACACGCCGACCTCGTTCTCGGTGCGCGACGGCTTGTAGTCGAAGTGGCGCGGGCCCGTGTACGTGGGGCCGCCGTTCGGGAAGCCGTTCTCGAGCAGGTCGACCGTGAAGAAGGCCGAGAGCAGGTCGCCGTGGCCGAACACGAGGTCCTGGTCGAACTTGATCGAGCGCTGGCCGTTGAGGTCGATGTGGAAGAGCTTGCCCGCCCACAGCGCCTGGGCGAGGCCGTGCGTGTAGTTGAGGCCGGCCATCTGCTCGTGGCCCGTCTCCGGGTTGAGGCCCACGATGTCGCCGTTGTCGAGCTTGGCGATGAGGCCGAGCGCGTGACCGATCGTCGGCAGGAAGATGTCGCCGCGGGGCTCGTTCGGCTTGGGCTCGAGCGCGATCTTGAGGTCGTAGCCCTTCTCCTTGATGTACGCCGCGGTGAGGTCGAGGCCCTCGGCGTAGCGCTCGTGCGCGGAGTGCAGGTCCTTGGCGCCGTCGTACTCGGTGCCCTCGCGGCCGCCCCACATCACGAACGTCTTGGCGCCCAGCTCGGCGGTGAGGTCGACGTTGCGCAGCACCTTGCGCAGCGCGTAGCGACGCACGCCGCGGTCGTTCGACGTGAGACCGCCGTCCTTGAACACGGGGTGGCTGAACAGGTTCGTCGTCACCATCTCGATGACCAGGCCCGTCTCCTGCGCCGCCTGGCGCACGGAGTCGAGGCGCTTGGTGCGCTCGGCGTCGTCGGCGCCGAAGGGCACGACGTCGTCGTCGTGGAACGTGAAGCCCCACGCGCCGAGGTCGGCCAGGCGGCGCACCGACTCGGCCGGGTCGAGCACGGGACGGCTGGCGCTGCCGAACTGGTCCTGCGCGGTCCAGCCCACGGTCCACAGACCGAAGGAGAAGTTGATGTCTGCGTCGTGCCGGGTGGTCTCGTCGGCCACGGTGGTCTCCTCGTCGAGAGGGCCGCGGCGCTGTCCTCGCGCCGACGGCCTATTTATGTCGTACGGATGAACTTATCCGCCCGGGTCGGTAAGGTCAAGACCGTGAACCGCAGCGTCGCGACCCGCACGGGTCCCCCAGCAGCCCGGCAGGCCACGCTGCGCGAGCACAACCTCGCTCTCGTCGCCCGCGCGGTCTTCGAGTCCGCCGAGCCGTGCTCGCGCGCCGACATCGCGGCGTCGAGCGGTCTCACGCGCGCGACCGTCTCGACGCTGGTGGACCGCCTCGTCGCCGCGGCCATCGTCGCCGAGCTCCCGCCCGCGACCCCGCAGCGCGCCGGCCGGCCGGCGGTCCCCCTCGCCCCCGCGCCGCGCTCGATCGTCGGGCTCGGCCTGGAGGTCAACGTCGACTACCTCGGCGGCCGCGTGCTCGACCTCACGGGCGCCGTCGTCGCCGAGCACGTCGACCCCGACGACCTCCACGACAGCGACCCCACCGACGTGCTCGCGCGGCTCGGCCGCATCGCGCAGGACCTCCTCGCGAGCGTCCGCGCCGACGGCATGACCGTCGCGGGCGCCCGCCTCGCCCTGCCCGGCCTCGTCGACACGCGCGCGGGGCGGCTCGAGGTCGCCCCCAACCTCGGCTGGTCCCACCTCGACCCCGGCCCGCTCCTCGGGCTCGGCCCCGACGTCCCCGTCGAGATCGGCAACGAGGCCAAGCTCGCCGCGCTCGCCCAGGCGAGCCACGGCGTCGTGGCCGACGACGCGTCCGACCCCGCGCCCGAGGCGGCGCCGTCGACCTACCTCTACGTGTCCGGAGACGTCGGCATCGGGTCCGCGATCGTCGTCGACCGCCGGCTGTTCCACGGACGCCACGGCTGGACCGGCGAGGTCGGGCACGTCGTCGTCGACCCGCGCGGCCCGCGCTGCCGCTGCGGCGCGACCGGCTGCCTCGAGCAGTACGCGGGCAAGGACGCGCTCCTGCGCGGGGCGGGGCTGCCCGTCGACGCGCCCACCGAGGCGCTCGTGGCCGCGCTCGACGCCGCGGAGCCCGGCGCGCTCGCCGCCGTCGAGCGGGCCGGGACCGCGCTCGGCAGCGCGCTCGCCGACTACGTGAACCTCGTCGACATCGACACCGTCCTGCTCGGCGGCATCTACCCCGCGCTCCTGCCCTACCTGCGCAGCGCGGCCGACGCCGAGCTGCGCACGCGCGTCCTCGCCGCCCCGTGGACGGACGTCGTCCTGGTCCCCGCCCCGGTCGGCGACCACGCCGCCCTCACCGGCGGCGCGCGCGAGGTCCTGCGCGGCGTCGTCGAGGACCCGAGCGCCTGGGTCGCCGAGGACTGACCCTCCGCCGCAGCCCAGCAGGCCCCAGCAGGCCGACGACCACGGGCTCTAGCTCGGGGGCGGGGCGGTGCTGGCGCGCTCGACGAGGCGGGTCGGGACGAGGCGGGTGCCGGCCTCGTGGACTCCCTCGCGGACCTGCCGGAGCACCTGCTCGACGAGCCGACGGCCGACCTCGGCGAAGTCCTGGTGGACGGTGGTGAGCGGGGGCAGGAACTCGCTCGACTCGGGCAGGTCGTCGAACCCGACGACGCTCACGTCCTCGGGCACGCGCCGGCCCGTGTCGTGCAGGGCGCGCACGAGCCCGAGGGCCATCTGGTCGTTCGCGACGAAGACCGCGGTGACGTCGTCGCGCTGCGCGAGGCGCAGCCCGGCTTCGTAGCCGGACGACGGCGACCAGTCGCCCCGCTCGATCGTCGGCACCTCGCGGCCCGCCTCCTCGAGCGTGGCGCGCCAGGCGGAGGTCCGGCGCTCGGCCGCGAACGAGAGCGCAGGACCCGCGAGGTGGTGCACGGTGCGGTGCCCGAGGTCGAGCAGGTGTCGCACGGCCTGGCGCGTGCCGTCGGCCTGGTCGGTGTCCACGACGGCGTAGCTCTCGCCGGCGTCGGAGTCCGCGACGACGACCTGGACGCCGGGCGGCAGGCTGACCCGTGCGACGTCGAGGAGGTGGACCTCCATGAGCAGGATGATCGCGTCGACGGCGAGCTCACCGAGGCGCGTGAACGCCCCGTGGACGCCGTCCTGCGTGGGCGCGGCGACGGGGATGACGGTGATGGCGTAGCCCTCGGCGGCGGCGGACGTCGCGATGGCCTCGAGCGTGCGGACGTTGCCGGTGGTCGCGAGCGAGAAGAGGATGACGCCGATGGTGCGGAACGACCCGCTCTTGAGCGCGCGGGCGGCGCTGTTGGGCCGGTAGCCGAGCTCGGTCATGGCCTCGAGCACGCGCGAGCGGGTCGTCTCGACGACGCCCGGGTGCCCGTTGGAGACGCGGGAGACGGTCTGCGCGGAGACCCCCGCGACGCGCGCGACGTCGGCCATCGAGACGCGCCGCGCCGTGCGTGCGGCAGCTCCCCCGGTGCGCGTCAGGGCGGGGGTCTCGTCGTCGAGCCCGTCGGTCATCTCGTCCTCGTCCTCGTGGTGTCGGCACAGTACCCGTGCCGGACCGGCGTCGTGGCCGGTCACCGACCAGCGTAGGCGATGTTTGCGTAAACACCGAACCTCGTGCCATGCTCATGTTTACGCAAACACCGGCGACGACCGACGTCGCCGTCCCCCGATGACGAGGACCCCAGCATGACGACGACGTCCCCACCCGTGGCGGGGCACCGGCCACCGGTCGGCGCACCTTCGTCCCTCCCGGCCCGGCGCCGACGGCGCTCGTGGACCGGCTGGGGCTTCGTGGGCCCGTTCATGGCGGTCTTCGCGCTGGTGTTCCTGGCACCGATCGCCTACTCGATCTACCTCAGCCTGTTCCGCACCCAGATGGTCGGCGGCACCCAGTTCGTCGGGTTCGACAACTACGCGCGCGCCTTCTCCGACCCGCAGTTCTGGTCGGGCGTGTCGCGCGTCGGGCTGTTCCTCGTGGTGCAGGTCCCGATCATGCTCGGCATCGCCCTGCTCGTCGCGCTCGCGATCGACTCGGGGCGCCTGTACGGGCGCAACTTCTTCCGGATCTCGATCTTCCTGCCCTACGCCGTCCCGGCCGTCGTCGCGACGCTCATGTGGGGGTTCATGTACGGGACGCGGTTCGGCCTCATCGCGAACATCAACGACGCGCTCGGCACGTCGATCGCGAACCCGCTCTCCCCCGACTGGGTGCTGCTGTCGATCGGCAACATCGTGACCTGGGAGTTCGTGGGCTACAACATGCTCATCTTCTACTCGGCGCTGCGCGTCGTGCCCACCTCGCTCTACGAGGCGGCCGAGCTCGACGGCGCGTCGCAGTGGCAGGTCGTCCGGGCGATCAAGATCCCCGCGATCCGCGGCTCGCTGGTCATCGCCACGATCTTCTCGATCATCGGCTCGTTCCAGCTCTTCAACGAGCCGAGCATCCTCCAGAGCCTCGCGCCGAACGCCATCACGACGTACTTCACCCCGAACCTGTACGCGTACTCGCTGTCGTTCTCCGGCCAGCAGTACAACTACTCGGCGACCGTCGCCATCATCATGGGCGTCCTCACGATGATCGTGGCCTACGTCGTCCAGCTGCGCGGCATGCGCAAGGAGGCCTGACGATGACCGCCACGACCCCCTCGACCCCGGCGGTCCCCGCCGCGGCCCGCACGACGCCGCGCACGACGGCGCGCAAGCCCGTCCGTCTGCGCTCGCGCGCGCCCCACAGCGTGGCCCGCCCGCGCCGCAGCGTCCTGATGACCGTGCTGGCCGGGATCGTCCTGATCTACGCGCTCGTGCCGCTCTTCTGGCTCGTCGTCAACGCGTCCAAGACGCAGTCGAGCCTGTTCAGCTCGTTCGGCCTGTGGTTCAGCGGCGACTTCGCGCTGTTCGACAACATCGCGCGCACGCTCACCTACGACGACGGCATCTTCGGCCGTTGGTTCGCGAACACGCTCCTGTACGTCGTGCTCGGCGCCGGCGGCGCGACGTTCCTCGCCGTGCTCGGCGGGTACGCGCTCGCGAAGTTCGACTTCCCGGGCAAGCGCGGGGTCTTCGCGACCGTCATCGGCGCGGTCGCCGTGCCGGGCACCGCGCTCGCCGTGCCGACGTTCCTCATGTTCAGCCAGATGGGCCTCACGAACACGCCGTGGGCCGTCATCATCCCGTCGCTCATCTCGCCGTTCGGCCTGTACCTCATGTGGGTCTTCGCGGCCGAGTCGATCCCGACGGAGCTGCTCGAGGCCGCGCGCATGGACGGGTCGAGCGAGGGCCGCACGTTCTTCCAGGTCTCGCTGCCGCTGCTCGCGCCCGGGATCGTCACGGTCCTGCTCTTCACCATGGTCGCGACCTGGAACAACTACTTCCTGCCGCTGATCATGCTCAAGGACCCCGACTGGTACCCCCTGACGCTCGGCCTCAACGCGTGGAACGCGCAGGCCGCGACCGCCGGCGGCGAGGCGATCTTCGACCTCGTGATCACCGGCTCGCTGCTGACGATCCTCCCGCTCGTCGCCGCCTTCCTGCTCCTCCAGCGCTACTGGCAGTCCGGCCTCGCGGCCGGGTCCGTCAAGGAGTGACCGGACCCCCGACCCCATGCCCTGCCGCCCGCAGCGCGTGTGCACCACCCGATCCGTCTGACGACGAAGTGAGAGGAACCCCCATGTCCGTCCGCACCACCCGCACCCTGCGTGCCGTCGCCGCCACCGGCGTCGTCGCGCTCGCCCTGGCCGCCTGCAGCTCCGGCGGCGGCAACGACTCCGGCGGGGACGCCGGCTCGGCCGACGACGTCGCGGCGGCTCTCGAGGAGGGCGGCAGCCTCACGGTGTGGGCCTGGGAGCCCACGCTCGAGCAGGTCGTCACCGACTTCGAGGCGAAGTACCCGAACGTCGACGTCGAGCTCGTCAACGCCGGCACCGGCAACGACCAGTACACGGCGCTCCAGAACGCGATCGCGGCCGGCAAGGGCGTGCCCGACGTCGCGCAGGTCGAGTACTACGCGCTCCCCCAGTTCGCGCTCTCCGACGCGCTGGCCGACCTCTCCGCGCTCGGCGCCGACGAGCTCGACGGCACGTTCACGCCGGGGCCGTGGAGCGCCGTCCAGCAGGGCGAGGGCATCTTCGGCCTCCCCATGGACTCCGGCCCCATGGCCCTCTTCTACAACGAGGAGGTCTTCACGCAGCACGGCATCGAGGTGCCGACGACGTGGGACGGCTTCGTCGAGGCGGCGCGCGCCCTGCACGCGGCCGACCCGAACGTGTACATCACCAACGACACGGGTGACGCGGGCTTCACGACGTCGCTCATCTGGCAGGCCGGCGGCCAGCCGTTCCAGGTCGACGGCACGGACGTGACCATCGACCTCGCGGACGAGGGCAGCACGCAGTTCGCCGAGACGTGGCAGACGCTCATCGACGAGGACCTGCTCGCGCCGGTGAGCTCGTGGAGCGACGAGTGGTACCAGGGCCTCGGCAACGGCACGATCGCGACGCTCGCGATCGGCGCGTGGATGCCCGCGAACCTCGAGTCCGGCGTGCCCGACGGCGCGGGCAAGTGGCGCGTGGCCCCGCTCCCGCAGTGGGAGGAGGGCGCGTCGGCCAGCTCCGAGAACGGCGGCTCCGCGCTGTCCGTGACCGCGGCGAGCTCGCAGCAGGCGCTCGCCTACGGCTTCCTCGAGTACGCGAACGCGGGCGACGGCGTCCAGGCGCGCGTCGACGGCGGCGCGTTCCCGGCCACGACGGCCGAGCTGGAGTCGGACGAGTTCCAGGGCTACGAGTCCGAGTACTTCGGCGGCCAGAAGATCAACGAGGTCCTCGCGCAGTCGGCCTCCGACGTCGTCGAGGGCTGGTCGTACCTGCCGTTCCAGGTCTACGCGAACTCGATCTTCAACGACACGGTCGGCCAGGCGTACGTCTCGGGCACGACCCTCGCCGACGGCCTGAAGGCCTGGCAGGACGCGTCGGCGAAGTACGGCACCGAGCAGGGCTTCACCGTCAACGAGTGACCTGATCCCCGCCGGGCGCCTGCCGGGGCGCCCGGCGGCCCTGCCCCGAACGGCCGCGTGGTCGCGCCCCCGGTACGACCACGCGGCCACCCGCCGGTGGCCCCACCCGCCACCGACCGCTCTGCGAGCACCTGAGGAGCCTGCATGTCCACCCCCACCCCGTTCCGCTGGCTGCGCCGTCCCGGGCCGCACACGCCCCCGGGCGCGGCCGTCGGAGCGTCCGACGCGTACGCGCCGTCGGGCCTGTCCTACGGCGCGGACTACAACCCGGACCAGTGGCCCCGCGAGGTCTGGGCGGAGGACGTGCGCCTCATGCGCGAGGCGGGCGTCACCGTGGTCTCGCTCGCGATCTTCTCGTGGGCGCGGATCCAGCCGACGGAGCACACGTGGGACTTCGCGTGGCTCGACGAGGTCATGGACCTGCTCCACGCGAACGGCATCACCGTCGACCTCGCGACGGCCACGGCCTCGCCGCCGCCCTGGCTCACGACGAAGCACCCGGAGATCCTGCCCCAGACCCGCACGGGCGAGACCCTGTGGCCGGGCGCCCGGCAGCAGTGGCGCCCGACGTCGCCGGTCTTCCGCGAGCACGCGCTGCGCCTCGTGGAGCGCATGGCCGAGCGGTACGGGGAGCACCCGGCGCTCGTCGCGTGGCACGTCTCCAACGAGCTGGGCTGCCACAACGTCGACGACTTCTCCGACGACGCCGCCGCCGCGTTCCGCACGTGGCTGCGCGAGCGCTACACGACCCTCGACGCGCTCAACGACGCGTGGGGCACGGCGTTCTGGTCCCAGCGCTACAGCGCGTGGGAGCAGATCCTGCCGCCCCGCCTGGCCGCGTCGCACCCGAACCCGACGCAGCAGCTCGACTTCAAGCGGTTCTCGTCGGACGCGCTGCGGCAGTACCTGCGCGCGGAGGCCGCGATCCTGCGCCGCGTCACGCCCGACGTCCCCGTGACGACGAACTTCATGGTCATGGGCGAGACGAAGGGCATGGACTACGCCGCCTGGGCGGACGAGCTGGACTTCGTCTCCAACGACCACTACGTGCTCCCCGGGCCGCAGGCCCTCGACGAGCTCTCGTTCTCCGCGAACCTCACGGGCGGCATCGCCCGGCACCGCCCGTGGTTCCTCATGGAGCACTCGACGAGCGCGGTCAACTGGCAGCCCGTCAACGTCGCGAAGAAGCCGGGCGAGCTCGCGCGAGACTCGCTCACCCACGTCGCGCACGGCGCCGACGCGGTCTGCTACTTCCAGTGGCGCCAGTCCGCGGCGGGCGCCGAGAAGTACCACTCGGGCATGCTCCCGCACGCAGGTGAGCGCTCACGTCTGTTCCGCGACGTCGTCGCGCTCGGTGCGACCCTGCGCGACCTCGCACCCGTCGCGGGCAGCGAGCAGAAGCCCGCGCGGGCCGCGATCGTCTTCGACTGGGACTCGTGGTGGGCGAGCGAGCTCGACTCCCACCCCACCGACCGGCTGCGCTACCGGCAGGAGGCGCTCGACTGGTACTCGGCGTTCCTCGCGCTCGGCGTGCGGGCGGACGTGGTGCCCACGGCGACGGACCTCGCGACGTACGACGTCGTCGTGGCGCCCGTGCTGCACGTGGTCCCCGTCGACCTCCGGGACCGCCTCACGGCGTTCGTCGAGGGCGGGGGCCACCTCGTCACCACGTACTTCTCGGGCGTCGTCGACCAGGACGACCACGCGTGGCTCGGCGGCTACCCGGGCGCGCTGCGCGACCTGCTCGGCGTCCGCGTCGAGGAGTTCGCCCCGCTGCTGGACGGCGAGAGCGCGACGGTCGAGCTCGCGGGCGAGCAGCTCGAGGGCACCCTGTGGACCGAGCCGGTGGACGTCGTCGACCCCGACGTCGAGGTGCTGGGCTGGTACAAGACCGGCGAGCAGGCGGGCCGCGCCGCGGTGACGCGGCGGACGGTCCGGTCCGGGGACGGCGCGGGCTCCGCCGCGTACGTCTCCACGCGGTTCGGGCGCCTCGGCCTCGTCCCCGTGCTCGCGCGCCTGCTCGACGACGCGGGCGTGCGCAGCGAGCTGCCCGCCGCCGTCCGCGGCGACGTCGAGCTCGCGGTGCGGACGGACGGCACCGACGACTTCTGGTTCCTCGTCAACCGCACGGCGCGCCCGGTCGAGGTGCCCGACGTCGCGGGCGACGTCCTCGCAGGCCGCCGCCTCGCGCCGTCGGGCACTGGCTCCCCGGAGACCGGAGCGATCCTGCTCGAGCCGCGCGGCGTCGCCGTCGTCCGCCGCCCGGCCGAGCCGACCCCGCCGAGGTAGAGCCCCGGTAGCGCGAGGTAGAGGCCTGGTAGGCCGAGGTAGAGGCGTGGTCATGACCACGCCTCTACCTCGCCGACCGGGGCTCCACCTCGGCAGAACAGACCCCGCGGGACCGACCCGCACCCGGTGCAGCAACCGGTTCGCAGCGACGCGAAGGAGGTGGCTCAGGGATGAGCCCGACCGAGACCGACACGACCACGCGGGGCGGACCACCCGGTCCTCGCCGCACGGGCCCGGGGGGCCCGGCCGCCCGCCGGACGGGGGCCCGCGTCGTCGCGGGCCTCGGCGCCGGTGCGCTCGTCGCGGGCTGCGCGCTCGCGGCCCTGCCAGCGCAGGCCTCGCCCCTGGGCGCGGTCGCCGCGACGGGTACGACGGCGGCCGCGGCCGACGTCGCGGGCGTCACCGTCACGCCCGACCCGTCGTACGCGGGCGCGCCGTTCGAGGGCTGGGGCACGAGCCTCGTGTGGTTCGCCAACGCCACGGGCGGCTACCCGGACGAGATCCGCGAGAAGCTCGCGGACATGGTGTTCGGCGACGAGGGCCTCAACCTCAACATCGCGCGCTACAACGTCGGCGGCGGGAACGCTCCCGACGTACCGGACTACCTGCGCGCGGGCGGCGCCGTCGACGGCTGGTGGAAGGCGCCGGAGGGCACGACGCGCACCGACGTGGACTGGTGGGACCCCGAGAACCCGGACCACTGGGACGAGGACGCCGACGCGACGCAGCGCTGGTGGGTCGACCGCATCAAGGACGACGTCACGCACTGGGAGACGTTCAGCAACTCCCCGCCGTGGTTCATGACCGTGAGCGGGTACGTCTCGGGCGGGTTCAGCTCGACCGCGGACCAGCTCAAGACGGAGAGCATCGACGACTTCGCGGCGTACCTGGTCGGCGTGACCGAGCGCCTCGAGGACGCGCACGGCATCGAGGTCGACACGATCGACCCGTTCAACGAGCCCAACACGAACTACTGGGGCACCCAGCTCGGCAGCGACGGCAACCCGACCGGGGGCCGCCAGGAGGGCGCCCACATGAGCCCCGCGCTCCAGGCGAAGGTCGTCCCGGCGCTCGCCGCGGCGCTCGAGGGCTCCTCGACCGACGCCGTCATCTCGGCGATGGACGAGACGAACCCCGGCACGTTCGCGACCAACTGGAACGCGTACCCGCAGTCGGTCCGCGACCAGGTGTCGCAGCTCAACGTCCACACCTACGGCACGGGCCAGCGCACGACGGTCCGTGACATCGCCAAGGGCGAGGACAAGCCGCTGTGGATGAGCGAGGTCGGCGGGAACTGGAGCTCGACGGGCCAGGACTTCGAGACCATGGAGTCCGGCCTCGGCAGCGCGCAGCACATCGTCGACGACCTGCGCGAGCTCGAGCCGAGCGCGTGGGTGTTCTGGCAGCCGGTCGAGGACTACGCCAACATGGCGCCGGGCGGCGAGAGCGCGAACGGCATGAACTGGGGCGAGATCCAGATCCCGTTCGACTGCACGGCCGAGGACACGCTCGAGACGTGCCCGATCTACACGAACACGAAGTACTGGGCGACCCAGAACTTCACGCACTACATCGAGCCGGGCGACTCGCTGATCCGCTCGGACGACGCGAGCAGCACGGCCGCGGTGTCGGCCGACGGCACGTCCGCGACGGTCGTGCACGTGAACGCCACGAAGGCCGAGCGCGCCGTGACGCTCGACCTGTCGAAGTTCGGTGCGGTCGGGTCCGATGCGACCGTCACCCCCGTGGTCACGAGCACGGCCGGCTACCTCGTCGAGGGCGAGCCGGTGGCCGTCGAGACGGGTGCGGACGGTCCGAGCGCGACGCTCGTCGTGCCGGCCGAGTCCGTGACGACGTTCGTCGTCGACGGCGTCTCCGGCGTCGCGGACGACGCCGCGCTCATCCAGGACGGCCACGCGTACCGCATCGACGGCGTGCAGGCGGACCGCTCGCTCGCGCCGTCGGCGTCGGGCGCGGGCGTCGTGATCCGCACCGACGCGCCGGTCGCGGAGCAGGCGTGGGAGCTCACGGCGCTCGGCGCCCCCGAGGGCTCCGGGACGCACCGCACGCGCTACGCGGTGACGAACGCGGCCACGGGCCGTCAGCTCGCGGTCGCGGCCGACACGTCCGCCGTCCTCCAGGACGCCCCCGCCGACGTCGCGGACACCCCGCTCGCCGCGCAGTGGATCCTCTCGACGACCGGGGACGGCACCTACACGCTCGTCAACGCGTCCTCGAAGACCCTCCTCGAGGTCGGCGGCCAGGCGACGGCCGACGGGTCGCCCGTGGGTACGTACCTCGCGAACTCCGGCGTCAACCAGCGCTGGAGGATCGTCGACGAGACGGTCCTGGGTACCGAGCCGGTCGAGGCGTTCACGACGCCGGGCACCGCGCCCGAGCTTCCCGCGACCGTCACGCCCGTCTACCGCGACGGGGCGCGCGGCGCGCTCCCCGTGACGTGGGACGTGCCGGACGACGACGCGTGGGCCGAGCCCGGCACCGTCGAGGTGACGGGCACCGTGGCCACGCCGACCGGCGGCGAGGTCGCCGCGACGGCGACCGTCGTCGTCGACGAGCTCACCTCCACGCTCCCCGCGCGCGCCAAGGCGTACGCGGGCGGCACGCCGACGCTCCCGGCGACCGTCACCGCGGTGGCGGCGGGCGGGGCCGAGGTGCCGCGCCCGGTGGTCTGGGACGACGCCCCCGCGGACGCGTACGACGCCGTCGGGGTCGTCGAGCTCTCCGGCACGGCCGACGCCGGGGCGGGCGCCACGCTCCCGGCCACCGTCCGCGTCCAGGTGACCGAGGCGGCGTCCGCCAACGGCGCGCTCGCCGCGGGCACGACCGCGAGCGCGACGTTCACCGAGCCGGGCTACTCCGTCGGCGGCGTCGTGAACGGCAACCTCACCGACAAGGCGTGGTCGAACTGGGTGTCGGGCACCAAGCGGACGTCCGACACGCTCACGGTCACGCTCCCCGCCGACCGGGACGTCACGGGCGTCGTGACGCGGTTCTGGAAGGACGGGTCCAGCGCGAGCTGGGCGCAGTCCGTCCGGCTCCAGGCCCTCGTGGGCGGCACGTGGACCGACGTCGGCGCGCCCGTCACCGTGGACGCCTCGCCCGACGGCCCCGCGCCCGCGGTCGAGGTCCCCGCGGACGTGCGGACGTCGTCCGTGCGCGTCGTCCTCACGGCACGGGCGAACACCCACCTGGTCGTCTCCGAGATCGAGGTGCTCGCCAAGGTGCCCGGCACGGGGACCGACGCCGCGGCGTCGGGCATCACGGTGGACGGCGAGCCCCTCGCCGGGTTCGACCCCGCGGTGACGGCGTACGACGTGCCCGTCGCGGGCGGGGTGCCCGCCGTCGCGGCGGTCGCGCACGACCCCTGGGCGACGGTCGCGGTCGAGGCCGCCGACGCCGTCCCCGGCACGACGACCGTGCGCGTCACCGCCGAGGACGGCACGGAGCAGGCGTACGCCCTGCGCTGGACCGCCGACGCGGGCAGCGCCCCGGTCACCGCCGTCGCCGAGACGCGGTGCCTGGCCGGGAAGGTCTACGTCGCGGTCCGCGCCACGAACGACGGCGACGCGCCGCTCGACGTGACGCTCGCGACGCCGTACGGCACGCGGACGTTCGCGGGAGTCGCCCCGGGCACGAACGCGTACCAGTCGTTCGCGTCGCGCGCCGCGTCCGTCCCCGCCGGGACGGCCGTCGTGACGGTCGACGGGTATGCGCCGCTCGAGGTCGCGTTCGACGCGCGCACCTGCTGAGAGGTCCGGCCCACCGTGCGGGCCCGGTCGACGTCCCCGCGACGTCGACCGGGCCCGTCGCCGTCCCGCGGGCCGGGACGTGCGACGACGCACGGACCGGATCCGGAAAGGTCGGCGCCACGCGCCGGATCGCAGAGCGAGCGTCGGCAGGTCCGCGTACCGTGTCCCGGGTGCCCGGCACCGTGCCGGGACGAGGAGGAGCACACCACGGTGACCCCGACGACGAGCGGCGACGTCATGACGACGAGCGGCGGCACGCGCTGGACCATGCGAGGCGAGATCGACGCCGCGGTCCAGGCCCGCCGCGAGGACGAGCTGCTGCGGCTCGCGCAGTCGGCGGACGATCGCATCCACGTCGACCTCGGTGACGTGACCTTCATGGACTCGGGCGGCCTGCGCCTGCTCTACCACGCCGCCACCGCCGGGTCGGGGTCGCCCGTGCTGGAGCGCGTCCCGCGCCGCGTCCGGGACCTGCTGGAGCTCAGCGGAGTGGTCGACCTCTTCGAGATCGCGGACGACAGCACCGGCGAGGACGGCGCGTGAGCGTCGAGCACGCCGCCGTCCCGGTCGGCTTCGTCGAGATCGGGTCCTGGCCGCTGCGCGGACTGGGCGACCTCGCGACGCTGCGCGAGGGCCTGCACCGCCTGCTCACCGGCGGGCCGCTCCCGCCGGACCGCGCGCTCGAGGCGACGCCGGAGCGCGTCGTCCTCGTGGCGAGCGAGCTCGCCACCAACGCCCTGCGGCACGGCCTGCCGCCCACGCGCGTCCGTCTGCTCAGCGACGGGCGCGAGCTCGTCGTGGACGTCGTGGACCACTCTCCGGCGGCGCCGGTCGTGGCCGGGCGGCGCTCACCGGGCGCGGGCGGGTTCGGCCTCGTGCTCGCGCAGCGGGCGTCGACGGCCGTCGGCTGGTTCCGGGCCGGTACCGGCGAGAAGCACGTGTGGGCGCGGTTCGACGTCCCGGTCTTCCGCGGCGGCGCCTCGGTGCGCAGCGCGCTCCTCCCCGTCGGCTGACCGCTGTCGGCTGCCCGTCGACCCGCCGCGACGCGCTCAGGCGTCGCGGCGCACGAGGAGCAGCGTCGCGTCGTCCGCGGAGCGCGGGTCGCGCGCCGCCGTGACGATGCCGTCCACGTCCGCGTCCGGGCCCGCCGCGAAGACCGCCGCGAGCCGGTCGAGGCCGTCCCGGATCGACTCGCCGCGACGCTCGACCAGCCCGTCGCTGTAGAGCACGAGCGCTCCCCCGCGCGGGACCTGGAGCACGTGCGCGGTCGGGACGCGGTCGACGATCCCCAGCGGGGGGACGCTCGCGCGCTCGGCCCACGTCGTCGTGCCGTCCGGCCCGACGACGAGCAGGGGCGGGTGCCCCACGGACACGTGCTCGACGACGCCGCTCGCCGGGTCCAGGAGGGCGACCGCGAGCGTCGCGACCTCGCCCGGCAGGGTCCAGCGGGCGACCTCGCCCAGCCGTGCCACGGCCTCGACCGCCGAACCCGAGCTCACGAGCGCGGCGCGCAGCGTCGTGCCGAGCTGGCCCATCGTCGCGGCGGCCTGGAGACCGTGGCCCGTGACGTCGCCGACGACGAGCGCGAGGCGGCCCGACGGGAGCACGAGGGCGTCGTACCAGTCGCCGCCGACCAGGCCGGTGCCGGCGGACTCGTAGCGCGACTGGAGCGTCCAGCCCGGGACGTCCGGGAGCAGCGCCGGCAGGAGGCTGCGCTGCAGCTCCTCCGTCGCGCGCACGGCCTTGCGTCCGCGCAGGTACAGCGCCTCCACCAGGTGGCCCCGCAGCGACGTCGCGACGTCGGTCTGGTCCGCCGTCCACGGCGCGCTGTGGCCGCGCACGACCTCGCGCCAGCGCTCGAAGGACTTGCGCGGGCTCAGCCGGACCGTCGCGCCCTCGCGTTGCGCGATCGCCTTGTTGTACGGGTCGCCGCCCCAGTCGACGTGCCGC
Source organism: Cellulosimicrobium sp. CpK407 (assembly GCF_051844275.1). NCBI lineage: Bacteria > Bacillati > Actinomycetota > Actinomycetes > Micrococcales > Promicromonosporaceae > Cellulosimicrobium > Cellulosimicrobium sp. CpK407. Next base: position 10,669 of record NZ_JBGNYC010000028.1, on the reverse strand, counting down.
AGCACCTCGTCGCGCACCCACACGACGACCTGCCCCTCGGGGAGCACGATGCCCATCACTCCCGCGACGTCGGGCGCGAGCGCCGCGACGTCCGGCGCGTCGCGGCCCAGCGCCTCGGTCGCGACGAGGTCCTCGCCGTGGCCGAGCACCCAGGCGACGAGCGCGCGGCACCCGTCCTCGTCGGGCGTGCTGCCGACCTTGATGAGGCCGCCCTCCGCGACGACGACCGCACCGTCGGCCCGGACGAGGCGCCGCAGCCAGCCCGAGCGGGTCAGCGCGGTGCCGATCGGGACGCTCTCGTCGCGGCTGTCGGCGGCGAGGTGGGCGAGGACGCCCTCCGCGCGCCGCACCTCGGCCTCGCGCTCGTCCTCGGCCTGCGCGACGAGCCGGACCGAGAGCGCCGACCCGAGGAACTCGGCAGCCGTGCGCACCTCGTACGGCGGCTCGTGCGGTCCGGCGTAGTGGTGGCACGCGATGAGCCCCCACAGCCGGCCCTCCCGCAGGAGCGAGATCGACATCGACGCGCGCACGCCCATGTTGCGCAGGTACTCGAGGTGGATCGGCGAGACGCTGCGCAGCGTGGAGTACGTGAGGTCGAGCGGCGCGCCCGTGGTCGGCAGGAGCGCCGGCACGATCGGCTGGGGCGCGTAGTCCACGTCCGCGATGAGCCGGATCCAGTTCTTCTCGTACAGCGCCCGGGCCTGCGGCGGGATGTCCGACGCCGGGTAGTGCAGCCCGAGGAACGCATTGAGGTCCTCGCGGCGCGCCTCGGCCACCACCTCGCCGTTGTACGCGGCGTCGAAGCGGTAGATCATCACGCGGTCGAACCCCGTGAGCTCGCGCACGTGCCGGGCCGCGTCGTCGTACAGCTCGTCGAGGGTCGCGGCACGCTCCAGGTCCCGCAGCGCGTGCCGCACGGCGAGGTAGGTGTTCGGGAACGTGAGGGGGCGCGCGCCCGCGGCCGTCTCGAGCTCGACGACGAGCACCGGCTCGGTCTCGGCCGCGTCCACGGGCAGCGGGGGCCGGTGGAGCACGGCGTCCACGGCGACGGGCGCCCCGTCCCAGCGGTCGAGGTCCAGCGTCACGGGGTTGCGCGTCGCGAGGTCGCCGACGTTCGCGGCGTGGTCGAGCACCCGGCGTGCCGGTTCCGTGCCCAGCGCGTCGGCGAGCGGTCGGCCGACCAGCTCCTCGGCCGGGACGCCCAGGTGCCGCGCGACGTTCGCCGACGCCTGGAGCAGCACGCCGTCGTGCTCGCGCACGACGAGCAGCACGCCGCGGGGCTGGACCATGCCGGGCACGTGGATGGGCTCGCGTGCGCAGTTGTCGAGGTCCACCGCCTCGCCGGGCGCCAGCAGCTCCGGCTCGTCGACCGTCCTGGTCACGTGGTCCTCCGTCCGGGTCGCCGCACACCGGCAGGGGTGCCGCGGTGCGGGTCGACGGACCACCTGGGCTCGAGGATCCTGGTCGAGTGCCCCAGGCTACCGCGCCCCGGGCTCCGGGCCCGAACCGTGCGCCGCGTCGCGGGGCCGCCGGGGCGGCGACGGGCACCGTGAGCGACGCCACGGAACTCCGCGGTAGCGTCGTTCGTCGGACGAGCGGGGCCCCGGACCGCCCGCCCGGCCCCGACGACCAGAAGGTGACCCATGAGCACGACGACCACCCCGATCCTGCGCGCCACCGGCCTCGCGGCCGGCTACGGAGGGCCCGACGTCGTGCACGGCATCGACCTCGACGTCGTCCCGGGCACCCCGCCGGTCGGGATCGTCGGCGAGTCGGGCGCCGGCAAGTCCACGGTCGTGCGGGCGCTCGTCGGGCTCGTGCGCCCGACCGCGGGCCACGTCACGTACGCCGGCCGCACCGTCACCAAGCTCTCGCGCCGGGACAAGAAGCAGTTCACCGCCGACGTGCGGCGCGTCTCGCAGGACGGCCTCGCCGGGATCGGGATCGACCCGCGCTGGACCGTCGACCGCACGCTGTCCGCCGCGCTCAAGGACGCCCGCAGGGCCGGGCGCCCGAGCGGCCGCTCCGTCGAGGACCTGCTCGGCGACGTCGCGCTCGAGCCGCGGTACGCCCCGCGCACGATCCACTCGCTCTCCGGCGGCGAGAAGCAGCGCGTCGCGCTCGCCGTCGCGCTCGCCACGCGCCCGCGCGCCCTCCTGCTCGACGAGCCGCTCACCGCCGTCGACCCGGCCATGCGCGGCGACGTCGTGCGTCGCCTCGGCGCCGCGACGGCCGAGCTCGGCACCGCGGTGCTGCTCGTCTCGCACGACCTCGAGCTCGTCGAGCGGATGTGCCCCACCGTGCACGTGCTCGCCGACGGGACCTTCGTCGCCTCCGGCGCGCTGCGCGACGTCTTCGCCGGGACCGCGCCGGGCGCCGACCACCCGGCCGTGCGGGGCCTCGCGGAGGCCGCGCCGCTCGCCGTCCAGCGCTTCCGCTGACGCCTCGGCGAAACTCGTCGGCGACGCGTGTCGAAAACCCGGGGGCGCCGTCCGACGTCAGGGTGAACGCGCCTTCACGACACTAGGGTCGAGGAGGCACTCACCGAGGAGGAACGTCATGCGCGTCATGGTCATGATCACGGGCAACGGGGCCGACGAGGACAAGATCGCCCCCACCCAGGAGATGCTCGCCCAGATGGGCGCGTACAACGAGGAGCTCGTCAAGGCGGGCATCATGCTCGACGGCCAGGGACTGCAGCCCACGGCCAAGGCCGCGCGCGTCGTGTTCCGCGGCGGCGAGACGTCCGTCGTCGACGGGCCGTTCACCGAGTCCAAGGAGATCGTCGCCGGGTACTGGATCTGGCAGGTCTCCTCGCTCGAGGAGGCCGTCGAGTGGGCCCGCAAGTGCCCCAGCGACCCGAGCATGGGCCTGGAGGAGGTCCTCGAGATCCGGCCGATCTTCGAGGTCGAGGACTTCGGCGCCGAGTACACGCCCGAGCAGCGCGCGAAGGACGAGCGCCTCGCCGAGCAGATCCGCGCGCAGCAGGGCTCCTGAGCCCCTGCTCCGGGCAGGGGTATGACAGGGGTACGACGATGACCGACCTCTCCCGCACCGTCGAGGCCGTGTGGCGCATCGAGTCGCCGCGGCTCGTCGCGGGCCTCGCGCGGACCTTGCGCGACGTCGGCCTCGCCGAGGAGGTCGCCCAGGAGGCGTTCGTCGCCGCGCTCGAGCAGTGGCCCGAGCAGGGCGTCCCGGACAACCCCGGCGCGTGGCTGACGACCGTGGCGCGCCGCCGCGCCGTCGACCTGGTCCGCCGCGAGCGCACGCGCGACGAGAAGTACGCGCGGCTCGCGGCGGACCTCGCCGCGCCCGGTGCGCGGTCCGGCGGAGGGACGACGGCGGTCGCGCACCCGGGCGACGGCGGCGCGGTCCTCGTGGGGTCGGTCCCGGCCCCCGACGCGATCGTCGAGGACCCCGTGGGCGACGACCTGCTCGCGCTCGTGCTCGTCGCCTGTCACCCCGTGCTCCCGCGCGACTCCCGCGTCGCGCTCACCCTGCGCCTCGTGGGAGGACTGACGACGGACGAGATCGCGCGCGCGTTCCTCGTCCCCTCCGCGACGGTCGGGCAGCGCGTCTCGCGCGCGAAGCGGACGCTCGCCGAGGCGAACGTCCCGTTCGACGTCCCGCAGGCCGACGAGCTCGCCGCCCGCGTGCCCGCCGTGCTCGAGGTCGTGTACCTCGTCTTCACCGAGGGGTACGCCGCCACGTCGGGCGACGCGTGGGTACGGCGCGAGCTCGCCGACGACGCGATGCGGCTCGGGCGGGTGCTCGCCGGGCTGCTCCCGGGCGAGCCGGAGGTGCACGGGCTCGTCGCGCTCATGGAGCTCCAGGCGTCACGCTTCGCCGCGCGCACCGGGCCCGACGGCGAGCCCGTGCTGCTCCAGGACCAGGACCGCGCACGCTGGGACCGCCTCCTCGTCCGCCACGGCCTCGCCGCGCTCGACCGCGCGCTCGCGCTGGGCACGCGCGCCGGGAAGCCGCTCGGTCCCTACTCCCTCCAGGCCGCGATCGCCGCGTGCCACGCACGGGCCACGGCCTGGGCGGACACCGACTGGGAGGCGATCGTCGCCCTCTACGACGCGCTCGCCTCCGTCGCGCCCTCCCCCGTCGTCGAGCTCAACCGCGCCGTCGCCGTCGGCTACGCGGACGGTCCCGACGCCGCGCTCGTCGTGCTCGACGCCGTCGCGGACGACCCGCGCCTCGCCCGCCACCACCTCTACGGCGCCGTGCGCGGCGACCTGCTCACCCGGCTGGGACGGCACGCCGAGGCCGCGGACGTCCTCGAACGCGCCGCCGCCCTCGCCCCGACCCGCCACGAGCGCCAGCTCCTCCTGGAGCGCGCCGCCGCGGCGTCGTCGTCTGCCGACCCGCACCCCGCCCATGGTCGCGAGGTAGAACCTCCGGACCCGAGGTAGAGCCCCGCGAGCTCTACCTCGCGACCGGCGGTTCGGTTCTACCTCGCGAGGGCGGACTCGATGGCGTCCGTCTCGTCGGGGGTGAGCGGGGGTGCCGCGAGCGCGGCGACGTTGTTCTCGAGCTGGCGGACGCTGCTCGCGCCGATGAGCGCGGACGTGACGCGGTCGTCGCGGAGCACCCAGGCGAGGGCGAGCTGGGCGAGGGTCTGGTCGCGGCCGGCGGCGATCTCGTTCAGCGCGCGAGCCTTCTCGAGGTACGCCTCGTCGAGGTTCTGCTCGGACAGGAACGGCGAGTCGGGGCGGGCGGCGCGCGATCCCTCGGGCGCGGAGCCGGAGAGGTAGCGGTCGGTGAGCAGGCCCTGCTGGAGCGGCGAGAACACGATGGTGCCGACGCCGAGGTCACCTACGACGTCGAGCAGCGACTCGCTCTGGACGCCGTCGTACCGGTCCTCGTGCGCCGGGTCCTCGACGTGGCGGTTGAGCATCGAGTAGCTGGGCTGGTGGATGAGCAGCGGAGTGCCGAGGTCGGCGAGGATCGCGGCGGCCTCGCGCGTGCGGGACGGCGAGTAGTTCGAGACGCCGACGTAGAGCGCCTTGCCCTGCTGGACGGCGTCGTGCAGCGCCCGCATGGACTCCTCGAGCGGCGTGCTCGGGTCCGGGCGGTGGTGGTAGAAGACGTCGACGTAGTCGAGGCCCATGCGCGTCAGCGACTGGTCGAGCGAGGACAGGAGGTACTTGCGCGAGCCGCCGTCGCCGTACGGCCCGGGCCACATGTCGTACCCGGCCTTGGAGGAGATGACGAGCTCGTCGCGGTACGCGCCGAGGTCCTGGGCGAGGTGGCGGCCGAAGTTCTCCTCCGCGGAGCCGTAGGGCGGGCCGTAGTTGTTGGCGAGGTCGAAGTGCGTGATCCCGAGGTCGAAGGCGCGGCGCAGCACGGCGCGCTGCGTCTCGAACGGGTTCACGTCTCCGAAGTTGTGCCACAGACCCAGCGAGATCGCGGGGAGGTCGAGGCCGCTGCGCCCCGTCCGGCGGTAGGTCATGGTGTCGTATCGGTCGTCGGCGGCGACGTAGCGCGGGGCGAGAGGCATGGAGCCATTCTGCCTCCCCGCGCCCAGAGAGCTAGGCTGAGTCGCGCACGACGAGCACGGGGTCGAAGATCCGCGACGTGACCCGCGGCTCGCCGTTCTCCACCTGCTCCAGAAGGAGTCGCGCCATCTCGGCCGCCATCTCCTCCACGGGCTGGCGCACGGTCGTGAGGGCCGGCCGCGTGAGCGTGCCGGCGGGGCTGTCGTCGAACCCCACGACGGCGACGTCGTCGGGCACCCGGCGACCCTGCTCGCGCAGCGCGTGGATCGCCCCCTGCGCCATGACGTCGTTCGAGACGAAGACGCCGTCGATCCCGGGCGCGGTGCGCAACAGCTCGAGCATCGCGGCCTCGCCGCTCTCGACCGTGAAGTTGCCCTCGACGCTCGGCACGTACGCGTGGCCCCGGCGGGCCATGGCGTCGCGGAAGCCGTCGAGACGGTCCCGGGCGGCGAGCACGTCGAGCGGGCCGGACACCACCCCGACGGTCCGGCACCCGCGGTCGAGCAGGTGGTGCGCGGCGAGGCGAGCGCCGTCGGTGTTCGCGACGTCGACGTAGCTCACCGGGAGGGGCCGCGGGGGCCGGGCGAAGAGCACCACGGGTCTGCCCGTGGCCAGGAGCTGCTCGGGGAGCGGGTCGTCGGCGTGGGTGGAGACCAGGAGCGCGCCGTCGGCGTTGCCGAACCGCAGGTAGGACACGACCTGCCGCCTCGCCTCGTCGCCGTCGGCGAGCATGAGCACGGGGTGGACGTCGTGCGGCCGCAGCGACCGCACGAACGACCCCACGACGCGGCCGAAGAACGGGTCGGCGAGCAGGCGCGGGAGATGCGGGCCGTCGTCGGGGCCCGGCTCGGCGCCGGAGACGACGACGGCGACCGTCCCGGTGCGGCGCGTGACGAGCGAGCGCGCGGCCCGGTTGGGCACGTAGCCCGTGGTCGCCACGGCCTCCAGGACGACCTCCTGGACGGCGGGCGCGACCTTGCGCTTGCCGTTGACGACGCGCGAGACCGTCGCGCGCGACACGCCGGCCACCCGGGCGACGTCGTCGAGCGTCGGCGCCCGGTGCTGCACGTCCTCGCTCACGCTCCCGACGATAGCAGGGGTAAGAGCGCTTTCCCGGCACGATCGGACCTGCCTGCGCTCCGCGCTGCCGGGCGTTTTCTTACTGACCAGTTTGTCAGAGTTACCGCCCGTTTTTGGTGTATTTAGGCCGATATTCCCGCCACCTCGCGAGGGTCCAGCGCTTGACAGCCCCCGCGAGCGGGTGAAAACTCGGGCCTCGGGTAAGAGCGCTCTCCCTGCTTCACACCTCAGCCGCGGCGCCGCGGCTGGGGGCACGGCTCGACGACGAACTGTGCCCCGGGTCGACGCCGACCTGGGGCGGACGGAGAGGTAGACGAACACGATGCGCACCACATCCCCCACCGCCCCCGGGCGACCCCGCAGACGCCGAGCGGCCCGCGCCGCGCTCGCGACGCTGGCCTCCGGCGCCTTCGCGGGTGCGGCGCTGGTCGTGCCGGCGACGACCGCGAGCGCCGAGCCGGTGCTCCTGTCCCAGGGCAAGCCCGCCACCGCGTCGTCCGTCCAGGACGACTGGGCCGGGTACGCCGCGGGCAACGCCGTCGACGGCGACCTCGGCACGCGCTGGTCCAGCGCCTGGAGCGACCGCCAGTGGCTCCAGGTCGACCTGGAGCAGGACGCGAGCGTCGACCGTGTGGAGCTCGTCTGGGAGGGCGCCTACTCGTCGGCCTACCAGGTCCAGGTCTCCGACGACGCCTCCGCCTGGCGCACGCTCTACTCCACGACCCAGGGCGACGGCGGCACCGACGTGCTCGACGTCGACGGCGAGGGGCGGTACGTGCGCGTCCTGTCGACCGCCCGCCCGGGCGGCTACGGCCACTCGCTCTACGAGTTCCGCGTGTTCGGCGAGGCGGGCGGCTCGGGGCCGGTCGACCCGACCGACCCCGGAGACCCGACCGACCCGTTCCCCGACTACGTGCACCCCGGCCACCCGACGGTCCCGGTCAAGGACTCGGGCCCGAGCGTCGTGAAGGTCGTCGGCGGCAACGGCGACTGGGACCTCCAGGTGGACGGGCAGCCGTACACCGTGCGCGGGTTCACGTGGGGCGGCACGAGCGCCGAGGAGACCGGCCCGCGCATGCAGGGCCTCGCCGACATCAACGGCAACACGACCCGCACCTGGGGCACGGGCGCCGACTCGCGCGCGATCTTCGACGCCGCGGCGGAGCACGACGTCCGCGTCATCGCGGGCTTCTGGCTCATGCCCGGCGGCGGCCCGGGGTCGGGCGGCTGCATCGACTACCGCACCGACACGACGTACAAGAACGACACCAAGGCCGACATCCTGCGCTGGGTCCAGGAGTACAAGGACCACCCGGCCGTCCTCATGTGGAACATCGGCAACGAGGCGATCCTCGGCCTCCAGAACTGCTACTCCGGCACGGACCTCGAGGAGATCCGCAACGCCTACGCGTCGTTCGTCAACGAGGTGAGCGTCGCGATCCACGCGATCGACCCGAACCACCCGACGTCGAACACCGACGCGTGGACCGGCGCCTGGCCGTACATCCGCGACCACGCACCCGACCTGGACCTGCTCTCCATCAACGCCTACGGCGACGTGTGCAGCATCGCGAGCGCGTGGGAGGCCGGGGACTACGGCAAGCCGTACGTGCTCACCGAGGGCGGCGCGGCCGGCGAGTGGGAGGTGCCGGACGACGCGAACGGCGTCCCGGACGAGCCCACCGACATCGAGAAGAGCCGCGCGCTCCCGCTGTCGTGGAAGTGCCTCATGGAGCACGAGGGCAAGGCGCTCGGCGCGACGTTCTTCCACTACGGCGTCGAGGGCGACTTCGGCGGGGTGTGGTTCAACGTGACGCCCGGCAACAACAAGCGCCTCGGCTACCACGCGATCGCCAAGACGTGGGGCGTCGACCTCACGGGCGTGAACACGGCCCCGCGCATCACCGGCATGGCGATCCCGGGCTCGACGGCCGTGACCGCCGGCGCGACGCTGGACGTCGACCTCGCCGCGACCGACCCCGACGGCGACCCGATCAACTACGTCGCGTTCTTCAACAGCAAGTACGTCGACGGCGCGGGCGGCCTCGCCTGGACCGAGCTCACGAACAAGGGCCAGGGGAAGTTCTCGGTCACCGCGCCCTCGCGGCTCGGCGTGTGGAAGCTCTACGTCTGGGCCGAGGACGGCAAGGGGAACGTCGGGGTCGAGACGCGGTCGTTCCGCGTCGTGGCACCGCCGGTCGCCGGGACGAACATCGCGCAGGGCAAGACCACCACGGCGTCGAGCTTCGACCCCTGGAACGGCAACTGGTCCCCCGGGCAGGCGACCGACGGCGACCAGGGCACCCGCTGGGCGAGCAGCTGGAACGACGACGAGTGGCTGACGGTCGACCTCGGCTCCGTCCAGGCGTTCCAGCACGTCCAGCTCGTCTGGGAGACGGCGTTCGGCAAGGCCTACCGGATCCAGACCTCGAACGACGGGCAGTCCTGGACGACGGTCCGCACGGTGACCGACGGCGACGGCGGGGTCGACAGCCTCGACGTCGCGGGCACCGGCCGCTACGTGCGGCTCCAGCTCGACGCGCGCGGCACCGCGTGGGGCTACTCGCTGTTCGAGCTCGGCGTCTACCAGCGCTGACACCCCACAGACGTCCGGGTGGGGGCGGCGGCAACCGCCCCCACCCGGCACGGCGCCCGGTGACAGACGCCGGGCGTGCCCATCATCCGCGCAGCGTCGCGCGCTCCTGCCCGAGAGGCTCCGCAGCGCGCGACGACCTCGAAGGAGGAAGCATGCACGGCACGACACGCACCACCACGCTATCGCCTCCCCGGCACGGCATCCGCCGCCCCGGGACGCGCCGACGCCGGATCGCCGCGACGATGACCGGCGTCCTCGTCGCGTCGGCCTCGGTCGTCGTCACGACGAGCGCCGCCGCCGCTCCGGACACCCTGCTCTCCCAGGATGCGCTGACGGCGGCGTCGAGCTCCGAGTCCGGCGGCCTGGGGCCCCGGTTCGCGGTCGACGGCGACCGGTCCACCCGCTGGGCGAGCCAGCCGAGCGACGACCAGTGGCTCCGCGTCGACCTCGGCGAGGCGCACGACCTCGACCGCGTCGTCCTCGACTGGGAGGCCGCGTACGGCAAGGACTTCACGGTCCAGGTGTCGCAGGACGGACAGTCCTGGACGACCGTCGCGACGGTCGTCGACGGGACGGGCGGCGTGCAGTCGTTCGACGTCGACGTGACGGGACGCTACGTCCAGGTCGTCGGGACGGAGCGAGGCACGCAGTACGGCTACTCGCTGTACGAGCTCCAGGTGTTCGGCGACGGCGACGCGCCGGACCCCGAGGAGCCGCCGGAGTGGGACGACGAGGTCACGCACCACGAGTTCCAGGCGAACTGCTCGTTCTCGCACTTCCTGCCCGACGACCCGATCGTCTTCCCGGGGCAGCCGGGGAAGTCGCACCTGCACACGTTCGTCGGCAACCGCGTCACCGACGCGTTCACGGTCCCGGAGGACCTGTTCGAGGACACCGACTCGACCTGCACGGTCCCGCAGGACCACTCGTCCTACTGGTTCCCGGCGATCGAGAAGAACGGCGTCCCGATCGAGCCCGACATCCCCATGACGATCTACTACAAGTCGGGGATCGACGACTACACGAAGGTCAAGCCCTTCCCGCCCGGCCTGCGGTTCGTCGCGGGCGACATGATGGCGACGTACGACGAGTTCCGGACCGCGCCGGGCGCCGTCGAGGGCTGGGAGTGCGGCGACATCTCGAAGAGCTGGGACATCCCGGCGTACTGCCCCGAGGGCACCGAGCTCAACATCCGCTACCAGGCGCCGAGCTGCTGGGACGGCATGCACCTGTCCCCCGACGCCTCGGCGCACATGGGCCACGGCGCGCACATGGCGTACCCCGTGGACGGGCAGTGCCCCATGACGCACCCGATCGCGGTCCCGATGATCGAGTTCAAGATCGCGTGGCCCGTGAGCGGTGACATGTCCGACGTGCGGCTCGTCAGCGGCTCCGACCAGTCGTGGCACTACGACTTCATCAACGGCTGGGAGCCCGAGGTGCTGGAGCGCCTCGTGGAGCACTGCATCAACGGCGGGCTCCAGTGCAA